>DATGQJ010000214.1:0-2035 GCA_035304265.1 Oceanobacillus sp. | reverse complement strand
TGCTCGGCAACGCCATTCCCCGCATGATGGAATATCTTGATCAGAATCCTGACGTGGGCATTGTCGGTCCCCATACGCTGAATGAAGACGGCTCAACCCAATCCACCCGGCGGCGCTTCCCAACCTTCTGGATCGGCTTGTTTGAAAGCACGTGGCTTCAACTCTACGCCCCTAAGTCGCTGCTCGATTATTATTACGTCACCAACGACGTTCCAGCCGATGCAACTCTTGACGTAGACTGGGTACAGGGTTCAGCCATGATGGTGCGCCGCGAAGTTTATGAGCAAATCGGTGGGCTGGACGATGGCTACTTCATGTATTCTGAGGAACTCGATTGGTGCAAACGCGCCAAGCAAGCAGGCTGGCGGGTCGTCTTTCTCGGTGATGCGAAGATCATCCATTATGGTGGCAAAAGCAGCGAACAGGCAGTCGCCCGCAGCCACATCCTGTTCCAGCAGAGCAAGTTGCGCTATTTCCGTAAATATCACGGCTGGCTGACCGCGCAAATATTGCGCCTCTTTCTATTGCTGAATTACCTCGCCCAACTTGAGATCGAGGCGGGCAAACTCTTGCTCGGTCACAAACCCGCAATGCGCCGGGAGCGTGTGCGGGCATACTGGCAGGTACTCCGTTCCGGCTTAAAGGTGACGTAATGCGAATCGGTCTCGTGACCGGGGAATACCCACCAATGCAGGGTGGAGTCGGCGCTTACACGCAAATCCTCGCGCGTACAATGGCAGATCAAGGTCATGAAGTCCGCGTGCTTTCATCGACGAAAGCCGCAGAAAGCGATCCGCGCATCGTTCTATTGCCTTCGATTCGGAGCTGGAATATCGCCAGTTTGGGCGAAATTCGAGACTGGACACAAAAACACAGACTAGATGTGGTGAATATCCAATATCAGACTGCCGCCTATGGCATGTCCCCGGTGATACACTTCATCCCGAATGTCGTGGGATCCGTTCCGGTCATCACCACCTTTCATGACCTGCGCTTCCCCTATCTTTTCCCGAAAGCCGGACGGCTGCGCGACTGGATCGTGATGCATCTCGCCCGTGCTTCTGACGGTGTGATCGCAACCAATCACGAAGATATGAACCGCCTGTCACACCTGCCCTGTGCAGCGCTCATCCCCATAGGCAGCAACATCTTGCAAACGCTGCCAGAAGGTTTCGATCCGCAGCCCTTCAGAAAACAGGCGGGCGCGACAGAGGGCGATCTGCTGCTGGCATATTTCGGTCTCATCAACCAGAGCAAAGGCTTGGATACGCTGCTCCATGCAGTGGCATCCCTGCGAAAGCATGATATTCCCGCCCGCCTAATCATCATTGGCGGTGAGGCGGGCAGCAGCGATCCTACCAACGCCGCTTATCAACGTGAGATTCAATCATTGATTGACCAACTCAATCTCGCCCCATATGTTTACACCACTGGCTTTGTCGATGAAGCCGCTGTAGGGAAATTTCTAGCCGCAAGTGACGTTGTCGTCCTGCCTTTTCGTGACGGCGCATCCTACCGTCGTGGCAGTCTGATGGCGGCGATCCGTTACGGCTGTGCCATCGTGACGACCCAACCTGCCGTCGAAATTCCCGCATTTACAGATGGCGAAAATATGCTGCTTGTACCACCCGACGATTCGGAGGCGCTCCACCATGCCATCACGCGGCTTTATCAGTCGCCTGAGTTACGCCAGCGTTTGAGTGCAGGCGCTCATCAACTTGCCAGTCATTTCGAGTGGGCGAACATCGCCCGCGATACCGTCGCTTTCTTCGAGCGCGTTGCAGGAGTAACCATTTGACTTCACGCTTGCATCGGCGTTTGCTCTACGCCGTCCTTGCCGCTTACGTTGTTCTCGCTTCGGTTTACAGTATCGTTACGCCGATCTTTGAAGCATCGGATGAACTGTGGCATTACCCGATGGTCAAGCATCTGGCGGATACGGGCTTGCAACTTCCAGTACAAGACCCCGCTGTTCCGACCTTGTGGCGACAGGAAGGAGGGCAGCCTCCGTTGTATTACATGCTCGCCGCCGTCC
>DATGQJ010000213.1:0-3792 GCA_035304265.1 Oceanobacillus sp. | reverse complement strand
CGACCTGAGCGCCAACATTTTTGGACCTGAAGTTATCGAACCGATTCAGTACGGATTGATCACGCCGGAAGAAGGCATGGTGATCCTACGTGAAGGCGCTGCCGACATTCTGTCGCAGAACGAGTAATTTAATTACGTCACAAGTGAGTGGAGCGAGGTAACATTGTTGCTCCACTCACGCTATCATTATTTAGACAGGCGGACTTATGAGCAAACCCGCAGCAGCGATACCAGCGCCGGGGAGCGTGACACAGGAACCTGTGCAGCCGCGAGCGCGACAAAAGACCAAAAATAAAAACTTTAAGCAGAATAACCTTGCAGGCTATCTGTTCATTTCTCCCTGGTTAATTGGCTTTTTGCTGTTCGGCTTGATACCGTTGATCATGTCGTTCGCGCTGGCATTCACCGATTATGACATCCTGAGCGGTGGGGATTTCATCGGTCTGGACAACTTCCATCGGATGTTCTTCGAGGACGCACGCTATGGGCGTTCGGTGCTGGCGACATTCAGGTACGTCTTTGCTTCCGTGCCATTACGGTTGATCTTTGCGCTTGCCATCGCGATGCTTCTGAATACCAAGCGACGGGGCATATACTGGTATCGCGCAGCTTACTACGTTCCGTCCGTTATCGGCGGCAGTGTGGCGGTTGCCGTGATGTGGCGGCAGATTTTTGGGCGCGATGGCGTGGTCAATGCGGTTGCCAACCTGCTTGGACTGGAATCGGTCAACTGGTTCGGGAACCCGGATACCGCAATCTGGACGCTGATCTTGCTCGCCGTCTGGCAGTTTGGGTCGCCCATGCTGATCTTCCTCGCCGGACTGCGCCAGATACCGCAGGAAATGTACGAGTCAGCTTCGATTGACGGCGCAAATGGCTGGGAGAAGTTTATGCGGATCACGCTTCCCTTGCTCACGCCCATCATCTTCTTCAATCTCATCTTGCAGACCATCAGTGGTTTCAAAGTCTTCACGTCCGCGTTCATCGTTACAGGCGGAGCGCCGCTGGATACCACGTTGTTCTACTCGCTCTATCTGTACAATCGCGGATTTGCGAACTTCCAGATGGGTTATGCCGCTGCGATGGCATGGGTGATGCTGGTCATTATCGCCATCCTCACGGCGATCAGTTTCAAGCTCTCGTCCTACTGGGTTTTCTATGAAACGGAAGTAAAGTAGTGGCAATGGAAAACGTACAGGTGCTGCCGCAGAGCAAGAATCTGCGCCGACAAAAACGAACCAAAGAATTGCGAAACAGCCTGCTCTATCACCTCGGTGTAGGGCTTCTTGGGCTGCTGATGCTGTATCCGATCCTGTGGCTGATTTCCAGTTCGCTGAAACCCGCCGACCTCATTTGGACAACCGTCTACGACCTCGTTCCGGCAGAAATCAAGCTGGAAAATTACATCAACGGCTGGCAGGGTTTCGGCGGCATTACTTTTGCAACCTTCTACAAAAATTCTTTTATCTATACCATCCTGTCTACGGTGTTCACCGTCGTTTCCTCTGCGGTGGTCGCCTTCGGCTTTGCCCGCATCCAGTTTCGGGGGAAGCGAATCTGGTTTGGCATCATGCTGCTGACACTGATGCTGCCCGATCAGGTCTTGATCATCCCGCAGTACATCGTCTTCAGCCAGTTGAACTGGATCAACACCTTCTTACCCCTGCTGATTCCGAAATTGGGTGGAAGCGTCTTCTTCATTTTCATGATCATCCAGTTCATACGCGGCATCCCTATCGATCTAGATGAGGCGGCGATGATTGATGGGGCGAGTCAGTTCGGCGTGTTCTATCACATCATTCTGCCGCAGCTTAAACCAGCGGTCATCACGGCGGCGATTTTCTCGTTCTACTGGACGTGGGACGACTTTTTTGGTCCGCTGATCTACCTGACCAATCCCAATCTGTACACCGTATCGGTGGCACTGCGTAATTTCTCCGATACCACATCCCTGACTGACTGGGGCGCGGTTTTCGCGATGCTCACGCTGTCGCTCGTGCCGGTATTCGCCATTTTCGTTTTCTTCCAGCGCTATCTGGTCGAAGGGATTGCCACCACCGGACTCAAGGGTTAAGAATGAAACGCCGGAGTCTCCGAGAGGAAACCGCCGACCTGTTCGATCAAGTCGATAAATGGTCGTCGTTCATTCTGGCGAATCTACTGTGGTGTATCCTCTCCATTCCACTGATAACTCTGCCCGCTGCCACAGCGGGCATTTTCGCGGTCATGTCTTTGCGGGTGCGAGGCAAGCAACCGGAGTTGTTCCATGAGTTCTTCGGAGCAATGCGGCGGCTCTGGCTGAAGGCAACGATTGTAGGACTCGCGGACCTCGTTATCGGCGGGTTGGTTGTGTTCAACGCCTTCATATTCCCGATGATGGATATGTCGAATCCAATCGTCTTCGCCTCGCGCAGCATGACCATATTTATCGCGCTGGCTTTGCTTTTGACCAACCTCTACGTCTGGTC
This sequence comes from Oceanobacillus sp., assembly GCA_035304265.1. Taxonomy (GTDB): domain Bacteria; phylum Chloroflexota; class Anaerolineae; order Aggregatilineales; family Phototrophicaceae; genus Flexifilum. The sequence goes on along the minus strand of DATGQJ010000213.1, from coordinate 1,324 downwards.
GCTCATGGTGCTGTACGAAGACATGAGCGTGAAGCAACTCGCCAAGACATCGATCAAGCTGGTTTTTGCCTATCCATTTTGGTCGATTGGCACGTTGATTGTCGCTCTGGTTCCAGTAATAATCAGTCTGGTTTTTCCGCAAATCGTGTTTCTGATCTTTACCATCTCTTGCTTCGTGATGATCGTGAATATGGGAACGTGGCGCGTTATCCGCCGCCATATTCCTGAAGAAGAATTACAGCATCTTGAGGCAAGACACGTCGTTCAGTAAAGGATAAAGCAGGTGGATAAAAAACGTTACGTCATTGTAGGAACGGGCGCACGAGCGGGCATGTTCGTTCAGGCGCTGACCACGACTTACCGTGACGTTGCCGAATTGGTCGGATTTTGCGACCTTAGCCAGACCCGCATGGATTGGTACAACCAGCAACTTCAAACTCAGTTGGGACTTGAGCCACGCCCGACCTACCTCGCGGCGGATTTTGACCGCATGATCGCCGAGACGAAACCGGACACGGTGATCGTCACCACCATCGACGCGACGCATCATCAATACATCGTCCGGGCGATGGAACTCGGTTGTGACGCGATCACCGAAAAGCCGATGACCACCTCGCTTGATAAACTCCGTGCCATTTATGACGCTATCGAGCGCACGGGAAAATCCCTGCGCGTCACCTTCAACTACCGCTATGCGCCTGCTTATACCCGTCTGCGCGAACTCATCATGCAGGGCGCGGTAGGTCGCCCGCTGGCAGTCGATTTTTCTTGGATGCTGGATACCAGTCACGGCGCAGACTACTTCCGTCGCTGGCATCGTGAAAAGGAAAACAGTGGCGGCTTGCTGGTACACAAAGCCACCCATCATTTCGATCTGGTCAACTGGTGGATCGATTCGTATCCCCAGCAGGTCTTCGCGTTTGGCGATCTGAAATTCTACGGACGTGAAAACGCTGAAGCGCGTGGCGAGCATTATTCCTACACGCGCTACACAGGCGTGCCGGAAGCGCAGAATGACCCCTTCGCCCTGTTCCTCGATAGCAAAGCGGCGCTGCGCGGTTTATATCTGGAAGCGGAAGCCGAAAGCGGCTACATCCGAGATCGAAACGTGTTCGGCGAACTCATCACCATCGAGGATACGATGGCGGTGACGGCGCGTTATCGCAACGGCGTTTTGCTCTCCTACTGCTTGATCGCCTACTGCCCGTGGGAAGGGTTGCGCGTGGCGATCACAGGCACGAAAGGTCGCGTCGAACTCGACATCGTGGAGACCGTGACTCACCTTCTGGGCGATGGTCAGGCGGTGGATGCCAGCAAAGGCTCT
>DATGQJ010000212.1:0-2957 GCA_035304265.1 Oceanobacillus sp. | reverse complement strand
AGTCCCGCGACCAACACTTGCAAGGGATCAGCATGTTCAATGCGGCGTTCAGCCAGCGGCATTTCACGGTTGACGAGATGATCGCCGAAGGCGACACGGTGGCGACCCGCACCACCCTGCGAGGTCTGCATACCGGCACGTTTATGGGGCATCCGCCGACAGGCAAACCGATAAGGGCTACCGGGCTGACCATCGAACGCATTCAGAACGGCAAGATCGTCGAACGATGGTTCAGCTTCGATACGGCAGGCGTCATGCAGGAACTGGTCACGGTTCCCTAAGGCAGCGCTCCGCCCCAAACATCAATTTCAATCGCACCGTTTGATAATCCCAATCTCGTAAGACGACCTTTTCAACCTCCCCCCTGCCTCGCTCCGCTCGGCTCCCCCTCTCCACAGCGTGAAGAGGGGGTCGGGGGGTGAGGTTCGCAACACGATTTCCGTATTGTGTTGCCAACGTGCATTAAAAGGTCGGTTAGTCACATTCGTGACGAAAGGCAAACCATGGATAAGAAGCGTATCGCAGTCATCTTCCTGATTGTGCTGACGAACGCAATGGCAGCTACCGCGATTCTGCCGATGCTGCCGATTTACGTTGAGGGGCAGTTTCAAGCCACTCCGGTTCAGGCAATGCTCGTGATCGCGGCTTACTACGCATCACAGTTCGTTGCTGCGCCGATACTCGGCAAGTTGAGTGACCGTCTGGGTCGCCGTCCGATCCTGATCGTCAGCCAGATCGGGACGATTGTGGCGTATCTGCTGTTCCTCTTCGCTGCGCCGCTGGGGGATGCCATAGGGGTTACGCTGGGCATGAGCGGCGGGCTGGTGATCGTCTATCTGGCGCGTTTGATGGACGGTCTGACTGACGGCAACGTGAGCGTCGCCGAGGCTTACGCCAGTGACATCAGCGACGAGAAATCCCGCGCTCGTGCGCTCGGTCTGATCGGCGGGGCGGGCGGACTCGGACATATCGTAGGTCCCGGGCTTGCCTTCGCGCTGAGTGGAATCAGCCTGACGGCTCCAATGGTGGGGGCAGTGGTGATGGGCGTCGTCACCCTCTTGCTGACCATCTTCCTGCTGGACGAGTCCCACACGCCGGAAAAGCGTACCGTTCAACACACTGCTACCGCCGATCTTTCGGTGCTGCGGCTGCTGGCGAGCCGTCCGGTGGCGCTGATACTGGGGGCGGGGTTCATCGTCAGCCTTTACATCGCCACGCTGTACAGCAGCTTCTCGCTGTATGCAAGCCGGGTGCTGTTTCCCGATGCATCCGCCGAGGTGGTCGCCCAGAACGTCAACCTGCTGATCATGGTGTTTGGCGTGGCAGGGGCGGTCAGCCAGATTTTCCTGATCGCGCCGCTGGTGAAGCGGTTTGGCGAACAGCGGCTCGTAGTGTTGGGCGGCTTGCTGCTGATGGGGAGCGCCATCGGCATCAGCACCGGGTCTTTACCGGTGGTGTTGGTTGCAATGCTGGCATTCTCGCTTGGATTTGGCGTGAGTTTTCCCAGCCTGCAAGCCATCATGACCCGCTTCGGCTCGAACGATACGACAGGCAAACGGCTTGGCTTGCTGAAGTCGGCGTTTAGTCTGGCGTTCATCGTCGCACCGCTGATGGCAGGTTTTCTACTCGAAAACTTCGGGGCGCAGACGATCTTTTATAACGGGGCGCTGCTCATGGGCGTGGCAACCGTCCTCGGTATCCTGATTATGCATATCACCGTTCCGGGCACGGCACAGGTGAAGGACGAAGCGCCGGAAGGCGGGCTGCTGCGACACTTGCATCATTAGACAGGGAAACCTCCCCCGCCTCTCCACGCTGTGGAGAGGCGGGGGTGAGGTTCGCGTCTTATTTTGCGGTATTCCCCTGAAATCAAGCGGATTTAGCGTATGAGGGATGAGGAAATGGCAGACGGAATTCTGATCATTGGCGGGTATGGCGCGGTGGGTACGGTGATCGCGTCTCAGCTTGCGCGGCAGTATGGGGAACAAGTGATCATTGCCGGACGAAACGCGACGCGGGCGGCAACACTCGCATCGGAATTACAGGTACGATGGCGCGTGGTGGATGTCGCCAATCCTCTTGACTACGAAGCGGTGTTCGAGGGGGTCAGTTACGTCGTGATGTGCCTTGACGTGCCAAACATGGAATTTGTGCGGCAGTCCTTCGAGCGCGGTATCCATTACGTCGATATATCGGCGGAGTATCCGATCCTATCCGCGATAGCCAACCTTGACCAGATCGCGCAGCAGCACCGGGCAACGGCGGTCTTGAGCGTGGGTTTAGTGCCGGGTCTCTCTAACCTTCTGGCACGGCACAGCCTGCACTACGTCAATCCAATCCAGCGTTTCGACACTGCGATTTTAGCCGGATTGGGCGAGAAACACGGCGTCGCGGGTAGTTCGTGGATACTCGATCACATGAGCGACAGCGGCGATATGAACCGTTTTGACTTCCGCGAACCATATGGTCGCAAAACGGTGCATCGTTTCGCCTTTTCAGATCAGTACACCCTGCCTGAGACGCTGCCAATTGCAGAAGCGGCGACATGGCTGGGATTCGATACGTTCATGATGACGCAGCTTATCACGCTGGCGCGTCTCCCGATACTGCGCTGGCTTTTCCGGCAAAACGCGGTCAAACAACTGCTGCTGAGCACAACGCAGCGGATGCAGTTCGGAACGGATGAATTCGTACTGACCACCCGTGCTCAGGGAAATACGAAAAGCTATCAGGCATGGCTGCGCGGCAAACGCGAGACGCTAGCAACCGGCATTGTCACCGCCGAGGTCATCCGGCGCTTGCTGACCGAACGCTTCCCGGCGGGTGTGTATCACATCGAGCAGATATTCGAGTTCGAGGATTTCCTGCCTGTGTTGGAGCAACACGGCATGACATTTTCGAGCACGGCTTCTCGCCAACCGCTGTACGTGATAGGATGAGGTGTCGCAATCTTATCC
>DATGQJ010000211.1:0-2093 GCA_035304265.1 Oceanobacillus sp. | reverse complement strand
GCCTGTGCGCGTTCCTCATTCTCGCGGATTGCCTTGAAGACCGCCCCTGTCGGCGAATTGATCATGCGGCGAATGAAGATGAACGTGAAAACGAACAACGCCAGCACCAGATAATAGTAATTCAGGCGGCTCTGCGATGGATCAATCCATACGGGCAGTTCGCTGATCGAAAATCCGTCTTCGGCGCGGGTGAGCGCCAGCCGTCCGAAAAAGATGAAAAACATCTCCGAAACTGCCAGCGTAAAAATAGCGAAATAGACGCCCTTCAAGCGCAACGATACCAACCCGATGAGTAAGCCGATCAGCCCGCAAATCACGAGGGCAGCGAACGCCCCAACGACCAGCGCCGTTCCCGTATCAAGCGAGGTGTATTCCAGCGCCATCCCTAAAATATAGCCGCCAAGTCCAAAGAACAAAGCGTGCCCAAAAGACACGACACCGGTAAAGCCGAACATCAGGTTGTAGCTCATCGCCAGAATCGACAGGATGAACAACTCGATCAATACTGCCTGCCAGCGCACCGACTCGCCGCGCATAATCATGCGATCCCCGCGCGGCACCCCGAACGGACTGGAATCCGTGAGCCACCCCACGACGAACGGAAACAGCAGCAAGCCGACCAGAATGAGGATCATCAACCCGTTACTTCGGAGTAGTTTTAGCATAGGGTTCTATTTCGCCGTACCCGATAATCCACTCGGACGCAGGAGCAATACCAATATCAGCAATAACATCGGCGTGATGCTCGGCAGCACCGTGAAATTCGTACCGATAGCCACGTCCTGTGCGACGGCAATCGCCAGCCCAACCATCACGCTACCGACGGCGGTGCCTTCGTAACTGCCCATGCCGCCGAGTACCACAACCGCGATACCTTGAAGCAGAAAGGCGCTGCCCAGAGTCGTAGATGCCCCCAGAAACGGCGCTGCCACCGCCCCACCTAAAGCCGCAATCGCGCAGCCGAGCATGAACACGAGCGTGAACACTGCCCGCACGTTGATGCCTAAGGCTTCGACCATGGCGCTGTCTTCCACGCCTGCGCGAATGATGACACCGATGCGGGTTCGGCGCAGCAGCAGAGCAATCGTCACAATCAACACGACGCCCATACCGATGATGAACAGGCGGTAGATGCTGAACGACTGCCCGAAAAGCTGGAATGCTGCCGAGCGCAGCCCAAAGACCTCTGTCCAGCTATAAGGCGTAGTTGTCCAGATGAACTTGATCGCCTCCAACATGACCAGCGAGACACCGAACGTCAGTACCAGTTGGAATACCGGACGCGCATACAGGTGGCGCAGGAACCCGCGTTCCAACACGACGCCAAGCACCGCACCAACCACAACTGCGCCCAGCACGGCGATAGGAAAGCGCAGATTAGGATCAGGCACGAGCGCGGTGAGGTCTACGACGCCGCCGGGATGTTGCAGATCGTAGGCGACGTATGCGCCGAGCATGAAATACGTCCCCTGCGCCAGATTGAGGATGTCCATCAAGCCGAAGATGATCGACAAACCGGAGGCGACCAGAAACAGCAGCATCCCCTGAAACAACCCTGAGAGCACGGTGATGCCAAAATTCCCGAAGTTGCCCCGCGAGTTGAAGAAGCTGATCGCCAGCAATCCGACGATGATGGCGAGAATGACTCCGACGGGTAACTTTCTCATGCAACCCCCAGATAACGTTGAATCAATGCCTCATCGCGGACGAGATCGTCCATTTTGCCGCTGACGGGACTCTTTCCGTCGTCGATGATGACGTAATGATCGGCAAGTTTGCTCGCCATGCGAAAGTTTTGCTCCACCAGCAGTACGGTGCTTTGCGCCGACAGCTTGCGAATAGCGCTCATCAAATGCTCGATGATCACAGGTGCAAGCCCTTCACTTGGCTCGTCAATCAACAGAAGCGCGTTATCAGGCACGAGGGCGCGGGCAATCGCCAGCATTTGCTGCTGACCACCGGAAAGGCTGCCGCCGGGAAGGTGATACAGGCGCTTGAGATCGGGAAACAACTCGAAGATCAGGTCGGCTTTGCGGGCGAGGTCTCCCGACTTGCGTTCGGCGATTTGCAGATTCTCTGCTACGCTCAGGTCT
>DATGQJ010000210.1:0-3870 GCA_035304265.1 Oceanobacillus sp. | reverse complement strand
GAAGACTTCGGCATCATCCGCCGTATCTATTCGCAGTTCGTCAATCATGTGCGCATCCGTTACATCGAAACCACACCCGAAACGGCGGAAGCGATTAAGTACGTGGCAAACACCCTCTTGCTGACCTACATCTCCTTCTGGAATGGGGTTGGCGCTCGGCTGGCGGAAACCTTCCCCAACATCCGCATGGAAGACCTTAAGCGCGGGGTGACTTCCGACAACCGCATCAGCACGTGGGGATCGTATGTCTCCAACGGCGCGGGTGGCTCGTGCTTCGGCAAGGACATCCAATCGCTCATTTTCCAGTTGAAAAGCGCCGGGCAACCCGCCGACCTGCTGCAATCGGTCTACAACATCAACGAGTACCAGAAGACCTATCTGATAGACCGGGCTGTAAACGAAGCGGGTATCAGTTTCAATCACAAATCCGTCGCGCTGTTAGGCTTGGCGTTCAAGCAGCGCACCAACGACATGCGCGATGCATCTTCCCTGAAAGTCGTCGAAGCGCTGCTGGCACGTGGCGTCCGCGAAATTCGCGCCTACGATCCGCTTGCCATCCACGAGGCAAAACGCTTCTTCAATCCTGAACACAATCACCTCTTCGAGAAGATCACCTATCACGAATCGGCGAAAGAGGCGCTGCAAGGCACAGACATGGTCTTCATTTCTACCGACTGGGAAGAATTTCGTGGTCTTTCCCGCACCATCGAGCAGACGGTCAAGCCGCCCTACTTCGTCATTGACGGACGCCGCATGATCCCTGACTTCGAAGAGTTGGTTGCAGCAGGCTATGGCTACATCGCCGTCGGTTCACCCTACCTTGCCCCGAAGAACGGTAATCACAATTAACACCGCGTCATCCATCATGAAGCTGGAGAGGGGCGCACGAAACGGTGCGCCCTTCCTAATCAGTTGGCTAGTTGCAACCAGCGCCCCGACCATTTAAAATTTTTCGAATGACGTTTTACGACGAGGAAAACCGCGTGAGCAATGTCACTAAACATGTACTCGATAATGGGCTGACTGTACTGCTCAAAGAAGTACACAACGCCCCGATCATAAGCTGGTGGGTACTTTACCGCATCGGCAGCCGCAACGAACACACGGGAATCACAGGCATTTCCCACTGGGTTGAACACATGATGTTCAAGGGAACCGATCAGTTTGAAGCGGGCTATCTCGATAAGGCGATCAACCGCGACGGCGGCGTATGGAACGCCCAAACGTCGCTGGACTACACCGCCTATTTCGAGACCATGCCCGCCGACAAGATCGATCTGGCGCTGCGCCTCGAAGCGGATCGCATGGTCAACGCGAAGTTCGACGTGGAAGAAGTCGAATCTGAGCGCACCGTGATCATCTCGGAACGGCAGGGCGCGGAGAACTCGCCCATGTTCTGGCTGAGCGAGGAAGTTCAGGCGGCGGCGTTCCGTGTGCATGGCTACCACCACGAGATCATCGGCGATATGATAGACCTTCAAACCATGACCCGTGATGATCTCTACAATCACTACCGCAAGCATTATGTGCCCAACAACGCCATCGCCGTTGCCGTTGGCGACTTTGACTCCAAGACCATGCTCGCCCGCATCGAGGAACTCTATGGCTCAATCCCCGCGGGAGAGCAGCCGAATCTCTTCGTGCGCCCGGAACCGGAGCAAAACGGAGAGCGCCGCGTCCGCGTCGAGCGTCCGGGCACGACGGCGTTTCTCGAAGTTGCCTACAAAGCGCCGCCCGCAACCGATCCCGACTGGTTCAAACTCGCTATCGTCAACAGCATCCTGTGCGGTCCTGATGGTCTTGGTGGCGGCAGCATCGACAACAAAACCAGCCGTCTTTACAAGGCGCTGGTCGAAACCGAACTCGCCGCCAACGTTGACGGCGGACTCAATACTACCATCGACCCCTACCTCTACTCGATTGGTGTCACGGTGCGCGACGGGCGAACTCCTGAAGAGGTCGAAGCCGCGCTCGACGAGCAGATCGACAAACTGGTCGCGGGCGACGCCACCGAGCATGAGCTTTACCGCGCCAAGAAACAGGCACGCGCCCTCTTCGCCTACAGCACCGAGCGAGTGACCATGCAGGCATTCTGGCTGGCGTTTGCCGAGAGCTTCAGCAGCTACACATGGTTCGAGGATTATCTCGCCAAGCTGGACGCGGTGACGCTGGAAGACGTACACGAAGCGGCAGCAAAATACCTGAAACGGCAAAAGCGCACCGTCGGCTACTTTATCCCACAGGGCAACGGCTATGCCGGGGAAGACGAGGAATAACATGGCTGCAAATGGATTACCCGGTCCCGATACCATCACCCGCGTCGTCCTCGATAACGGCGTGATCGTGCTTGTCTACCAAACTGATGCGGCGCAGTCGGTTGTCATTTCCGGCTCGCTAAAGGTCGGCAGCATGTTAGAATCCCCCGCGCAAAACGGGCTTTCCTCCATGACCGCCGCCGCCTTGATGCGCGGGACAGAGCGGCGAGATTTCAATGCCATTCATACCGAACTGGAAGACATCGGTGCGGACATTTCCATCAGTTCCGGCGTTCATCGCACCAGTTTCTTCGGCAAGGCGCTGGCAGAAGATTTGAACACGTTGGTTGATGTCTTTGCAGATGTGGTGCGCCGCCCCACCTTCCCGGACAGCCACGTCGAACGGCTGCGTGGTGAAATCCTCACGGGATTGCAGTATCGTTCTCAGGATACCCGCTACCGCGCCAATCGCGCCTTCCACGAGGCACTCTACCCCGCCAATCACCCTTACCATTACAGCGTGCGCGGCAGCATCGAAACCGTCTCGAAACTGTCCGTCGAAGACCTGCGCAACTTCCACAAGCAGCGTTATTCGCCTCAGGGCATGATTTTTGTGGTCGTCGGCGCGGTGAAAGCCGACAAAGCGCTCGAAATCATCCAGCAGCATTTGAGCGATTGGAACGGCGGCAGCGCATCCGAGCAGTCATCCCTGCCGGAAGTGCAGCGTCCCGCGCAGACGCAGCGTTCCTTTGTCCCACTGCCCGGTAAAACGCAGTCCGACATTGTAATGGGGCTGCCCGGTCCCTCTCGCTTTGCGCCCGATTATCATGCGGCAAACCTCGCCAACAGCATCCTCGGTCAGTTCGGCATGATGGGGCGTATTGGCGAATCCGTCCGTGAGGAACTTGGCTTGGCATATTACGCCTACAGTCAGCTTGAGGGTGGACTTGGCGAAGCGCCCTGGAGCATCTCGGCAGGAGTCAATCCGGCGAATGTTGAGCTGGCGATTGAACGCATCAACGACGAACTGCGCCGCCTGACCTCTGAGCCTGTCAGCGACACCGACCTTGCCGACAACCAATCCTATTTTGTCGGGCATCTACCATTGCAATTGGAGAGCAACGAAGGAATCGCCGGAACGCTGCACAACATGGAACTCTTCAATCTGGGTCTGGACTATCTCTTGACATACCGTGACCGCATCTACAGCCTGACCAAAGACGATCTGCTGGCAGCGGCGCGGCGTTACCTCAACCCGGACGCGCTGGTCATCGGTATCGCAGGACCCGAAACAACAGGTTAAGCCAAAAGTGGAAAGTGATTCGGCTCATCACTTTCCACTCATTCCTTTTCAAAAACACTCAACCATTATTCATGTCAATTCGCCTTTCTCCTGCTATGATCGCCCGCACTCGTATTGAACATTTATGAGGTCATGTATGCGGAAAGCACTCGTGTTCATTGTTCTGTTGCTGGCGTTCCCGGCTTTCGCTCAGGAACAGCCCGATCCGGCATCTATCACCCTGACCTTGGTCGCCAATGGTTACACCCGCCCACTTCTGGTCACGAATGCGGGTGACGGCTCAAACCGTCTCTTCGTGGTCGAGCAGACCGG
>DATGQJ010000209.1:0-4446 GCA_035304265.1 Oceanobacillus sp. | reverse complement strand
GTGCCAGAAACCGGGGGCATTGGCAAGCACCGGATGCATTCCAAACGGATAGGTGCTGTGATCGCCTAACCGATATTCAGCCACCCCGTCCGCGATTTGCGTGATCAACTGCGCCGTCACGTCATTCGGACGCGCCTGCTGGTAAGCCGCAAGCCCCAGCAGCCCGATACTCGCAACTGCCGGTTCGCTCGATGGTATCCACGCCGGGACGCGAAAGCCGTGAACCTCGTTGTATTCCCCGTAGTTGGTCAGGGTTGCGGCAAGTGCGGCTTCGGTTCGCAGATAGGCTTCCGCAAGCTGAGCGGCATAGGCAGGATCAACGCCATCGAACACACGCACGCCCTCGCCGAGCGCCCACAAGCCGCGCATTGCCCACCAGCCCAAGCTCTTGTAACTGGTGCCGCCGCGCTCGTTGATAGTTCCGCTGCTGTCGGTGACGAAGTTGTAAAACTCGCCGTCATCGGCTTGCATGTAGAGCACGAAGTTGAGGCACAAACGCGCCAGTTCGAGCAGTTCTTCGTCCCCTGTGCGCTCGTACTGCCACAGGTACACCACCGCCGCCCTTGCAACGTCATCGACGGCGCTCAATCCCTCTCCGGCAGCGTCCACCCATTCGTATTCGGGATACTCGGAATAGATATGTACCAGCGCCATCGGCGTTCCATCAATCGTGACCGGCTCGGTCAGAAAGCGCAGATGATCGAGGTTCACCAGAGTCGTAGCTTCCTGTGCCATAGCGCCACCTACAGAGAGCAAAGTAAAGATCAGGAACAGCCAGCGCTTCATGCCCTATCCTTTAACCGCGCCTACATTGATCCCCTCAAGGAACTGCTTTTGCGCGAGGAAGTAGAGTACGAGGATCGGGATGCTCATCATGGTCGCCATCGCCATCATGTACTGCCATTGTGGGGCTTCGAGCGAGAGCGACTGATCGAAGAAACGCATGGTCAGCGCCAGTGGGAACATTTCTGGCGTATTCAGGTACAGAATCGGTCCCTGAAAGTTGTTCCAGTTCGCCTGAAATGACAATACCCCAACGGCAAGCAGCACCGGACGAATCAGCGGCAGCATGATATACCAGTAAATTTGCGCGACGTTTGCGCCGTCAATGATCGCCGCTTCTTCCAGTTCGCGCGGAATCGAGAGGAAGAACTGGCGCATCAGGAATACGTACAGCGGACCCCATGCGAACAACGAGGGCCACGTGAGCGGATCGTAGGTATTCAGCAAGCCAAGCTCACGCCAGATGAGGAAACCGGGAACGCGCGTGACGATGCCCGGAATCATCACCGTCGCCAGCATTAACCCGAATAAGAAATCGCGCCCGCGCCAGCGAAATCTTGAGAAACCGTAGGCGACTAGCGACGCGCTGAAAATCTCCCCGAACATCGCAAGGATAGTGATGAACAGGGTATTGCCCATAATGCGCCAGAAGGTCATGCCGGGGCGAATTGAATTCAGACGCTCCCATACGGTGATGTAGTTTTCCGGCACAATCGGATCGGGGATAAAGTTGACTCGCCCGGTGAACAGTTGATTCTGGGTTTTCAGCGAAGTCGAAATCATCCACAAGAACGGGATAAGCACAATCGCCGCGCACAGCAAAAGCAGTGCATAGATCAACACCTGCCGCACATGAAATCTGCGCTGCGAGGGCGCTGGCTCGTTCAGCAGTCGGTCTTGCGTCGCGATATTTGCTGTCATGCTCTTTCCTCACGTGCGCCCTGATAGAACACCCACACCGACGAGGAACGGAAGATCAGCGCCGTCAGCGCCAGAATGATCAGAAGCAGTATCCAAGCCATTGCCGACGCCATGCCCATGTTGCGTAAGGTGAAGGCTTCCTGATAAATCAGCCAATTCACAAACGTGCCAACTGATTCAGGCGTCTGGATGAATGCGCCAACTTCAAAGAGTTGCAACGCGGCAATCATGGAAGTGACGAGGTTGTAAAACAACGCCGGACTGAGCATTGGAATGGTTACATAGCGAAACTTCGCCCAGTTCCCCGCGCCGTCGATGTCCGCCGCTTCATAAAGGTCTGTCGGAATACCCTTCAAACCAGCCAGCAGAATGACCGAGTTTGCGCCGAATACACCCCACAGCCCGATGATGATGAATGCAGGCAGCGCCAATTGCGGATCGGTGAACCAGCGCGGCGCTTCTCCGCTAGTAAGCCGCCAGATTGGGAACGTAAGCGAGTTGATGATGCCGTTTTGCGAGAACATCCACCGCCAGAGCAGCAGCATCGCGACGGTGGGCAAAATCGCGGGCATGTAAAACAGCACCCGCCATAAACCGAGAAATTTCACCTTCTGGTTCAACAGCAGCGCCACCCCAAGAGCGCCCGCCAATCCAATCGGCACGCTCAGGATGGCGTATAAAAGCGTGAGGCGCATCGAGCGCCAGAATGAATCGCTGCGTGCGCCAATCACAAAACCGCCGTCGCCAATTTCGACGCGGATGATCTCGTCATGGCGGCGTGCAAGCACGTCCGAACTGCGCTGATCACGCGATTCGAGCGTGCCGAAACTGATGTCGAAAAGTTCCTGATAATTTTCCAAGCCGACCCATTCCGGCGCTCGGAACAGGTTGTAATCGGTAAAGCTGAGGTATAAAGAAGCGCCTATCGTAAAAACGTTGAAGACTATAAACCCGATCAACCACGGCATCACCAGCGTGCGCCCGGTTGCCGCCTCACGTTTGATGCCAAGCGCAAGCTGTACACGGTAAACCACCAGCATGATGACGCCGATGCCGATCATTACCAGTACATAGCGCACCAGAGTGGGCAAATAGGTATTCAATGCGCCGGGATCGGTCATAAGTCACCTTCGTGAAAAGTCAGGCTGTGGAGAGCCGCTTCTCCACAGCCCGACAAGCACTATGGGAGCGTGTCTTCCAACTCAGGACGGATTTCCGCCGCCAATTCCTCAGGAGTGAGGTCGGTTTCGTCGTTGAGCAGCGGATTCGCGAACTCGGTCCAGAAAATCGTTCCAAACTCTGCGAAGTTGCCGAAGACGGGCAGCGCACGCATATCCTGCGCCGCTTCGAGAATCGCTTCAGCGCTTGCCTCTTTGCGCGGCTCGGCTGCGACAAGGTGTTCAACCGTTGCCTGCGAAATGCGCGGCGAGACGATCTTCCAGTTGTGGATACCTTCGGTGATCGCGACCAGTGCATCGCAGAGCAGTTGCGGATTTTCCTGAGCCAGCGGCGACGAAGCGTTGATCACGGTGCTGGCGTTCCATGCGAAGGTGGTGTGCGATCCGGTTTCAGGATGACCCGGCACGCGCACGACGCCTACATCCAGCCCTTCAACGCGATCCAGATCGTCGGCAGCACCACCCATGAACATCGCAATCTGCCCCGCCCTGAACATCTCGCTGAAGCCCTGTTCAGCGATAATCTCGGCGCTCGGCGACATTTCAGGGTTATAAGCGTTGTTCAGCCAAAATTCCAAGCCTTCAAGGAACTCCGGTGAATCAACCGGCGCACTGCTGAAATCTTCGCTGATCAGTTCACCGCCAGCCTGCCAGATCCAGATGTACGGCGGGGGCCAGTCCGTCGCAGTGTAACCCCACTGATCGATTTCACCATCCCCATCGGTGTCCTGCGTCAGTGCGGTGGCATATTCGATGAAATCATCCCACGTCCAGTCCGGCGAGGGATATTCCAGACCTGCCGCGTCGAACAGCGCTTTGTTGTAGAATGTCACCACAGGCTGCGCGATCCACGGCAAACCGTAAACACCGCCCTCGTACTCGTTCACGGCGAGAATGCCGGGGTAATAGTCGCTCAAATCTCCAGCGGTTCCCGGTTCACTGTTGGCAAGGCACTCGCTCAGGTCCATGAACACGCCGTCCGCCTTGAGCGCCATATTGTCCTGATCCATCCAGTACATATCCGCCCCGGTTCCCGGCGCAGCAAGCTGCGTCTGGACGACGGTGTAATATTCGGCGGGCGTTGGTTGATGGACGATCTGATACTCGGTTGTATTTGCGTTTATCTCGTCGATGATCTCCTGAAATTCGGCGGCTTCATCGACACCAGCCCACGTCGCAATCGTAATCGTCGGTACATCCTGAGCGACGACGGGACTGAGCGCACTCAAAAGTAGTGCGATTGTAAGAATAATGAAACGAGATTTCATCTCAACTCTCCTCCACATATTCAACACGTCTTCATCACTTGATTTTTGCCCATTGTTTCTGCCATACCTCTCCTTTCAACTGAGCGCACGGGTTGATCCCCGCACGATTAAGTGAGTTGAAACCACCACTTCGACAGGACTCGCGTCGCCATCACCGACGATGCTGAGCAGGCGTCGCGCCGCTTCCTGTCCAAGTTGCTGCTTCGGCACATCAACGGTTGTAAGAGGCGGATCATTCAACTGCGCCCAGTCGATATTGTCGAAGCCGACCACCGACAGGTCATCGGGCACTTGCC
>DATGQJ010000208.1:0-4672 GCA_035304265.1 Oceanobacillus sp. | reverse complement strand
TACGCCATAGGAGTATCTTTTACAGGTGGTGTCTTCTTTCTGCGGAGACTCTTTTCGTATTCTAGCGATGCTTCGTATGCGTTCAGATCAAGCGTTGCCATGTTGAGATGCGGGCTGTGTAGCTCCGCGTGGCAATTCAGGCAAAGCAGTTCGCATCGCTCAAACTCTTTGAGAACCGCCTCTAACTTGCGATTAGAGAGGTTACGCATATCCATCGCATGACTTTTGCCAGAGACGTGATGGAAGGAAAGCGCGGCAAGATTCTTGTTGTATCCACATCGACTGCATTTCCCGCCAAGCGCCTCTACAAGCTCCAGCTTCCGACGCAGCCCGCGAAGTCGCTGCAATGGATATGCTTGATGGAAGTCGTTCTTGCAGTCGTCAGAGCAAAATTTGCTTTGCCTTCCACGTAATGCTTTGCCGCATACCTGACAGGTTGGAATTGTAGATTTCATGCTCTTGACCTTGCGGTGCTGCGAACATAAAATAGCTTTTATATGGGTGCGTATTTCAATGGCAGAAAACCGGTCTCATAAACCGGAAGTTGTAGGTTCGACTCCTACCGCACCCACTTTTTATCCCTCAATCAACTTCGTCAAAGTTTGCATGAACTCGCGGGGATTGAGCGGCTTAGAGAAATAAGCGTCAAATCCCACTTCTGAAACCTTTTCCGCCACTTGAACAGAATCATACGACGTGATGGCGACCACCGGAATGTGGGCGGTCTCCGCGCTGGAACGGAGCGCGTTGAGCGTTTGCCACCCGTCCATTTCAGGCATCGCGAGATCGGTCACGATGATGGATGGGTTGACGACATCCAATAGGTCTAAACACTGCTCTCCATTCCGTGCTACGTGAACATCTGCGCCATGATACGTCAGGATTTTTGTCACCATCCGAACGCTGTCATAGTCGTCGTCTACGAGGATGACCCGCCAATCGTTAGCCAAGACGTTTAGCTCCTACTTGTGGTTGTTCGCTGGCATGTGCCAGTTCGCGGAAACAGCGCAAAATCTCGGACGTAAAGGTGCTCAGACGGAAGGGTTTGGCGATGTAGCCATCAAAGCCTGCATTCATCACCTTTTCCCGATCCCCCATCATTGCGTGGGCGGTAAGGGCGATGACCGGAACGTGTTCGGTCTTTATGTCTGCCTTGATCGCCTTGAGCATTTCCCACCCGTCCATCTCTGGCATGGAGAGATCGAGCAGGATGAACGACGGCACAACCTCTTCCAGTACCTTTAAACCTTCTACGCCGTTTCGTGCAGTATATACTTTTGCCCCGCCAAACGACAGCACCTTGTTGGCAATCGTTAAATTGTCCGGTTCGTCGTCTACGATCAACACCGTCCATTTGGAGATTTCACCCGCAGCGAGGTTGTACAACGACGGAATAATTTTTCGGTCAGCCATGAATAGTTGCTCCTGAGTGTCTACGACGCAAGTGAAGTCTCAACTTCTTTTACGTAGGGGATGGTGATGGTAAAGGTGCTGCCTTCGCCCGTCTCGCTCTTGAGGTTGATTTTGCCACCCATCATCAGCACCAGCTTTTTCACGATTGCCAGCCCCAAGCCTGTGCCGCCATACTGACGGGTAGCGGTGTTGTCTACCTGACGGAACTCGTCGAAAATCATATCCTGCGCGTGAGCGGGAATGCCGATGCCGGTATCCGTAACGGTGATCTTCCAATTCTGGGCATCGTTCTGACTGAGGTTGACCTTCACGGAACCCTTTTCCGTGAATTTGATTGCATTGGAAATCAGGTTGATGACGATCTGTTTGAGCCGCGCCGCATCGCCGATGATGGTTTCGGGAAGCTGTGGGTCGATGTCTACCGCGAATTCAAGCCCTTTTCCTTCTGCCAACCCTCGATTTTGCAGGACGATCTCGTTCATCCATTCACGCACATTGAACGGGTTATTGACGATTTCCATCCGTCCAGCCTCGATCTTGGAGATGTCGAGCACGTCGTTGATGAGCGCGAGCAAATGTTCGCCGTTGGCGAGGACGCGCCGCTGGTAGTCCTCCTGCTCCGGCGTCAATTCTCCGGTCATACCTTCCAGTTGAATTTCGGTATAGCCGATGATCGCATTCAAGGGCGTGCGCAGTTCGTGCGACATGGTGGCAAGGAACTGGCTTTTCAGCACGGTAGCTTCTTCGGCGAGTTTTCGCGCGATGATCAATTCTTGATTCGCCTTCACCAGCGCTTCGTTTTGCGCCTGAATGCGCTGCTCGGCGAGTTTGCGCTCGGTGATGTCGCGGAACACAATCACGCGCCCGGTAAGCCGCTTCTGGTGGTCGTAGAGCGGTGAGACACGCACATCTAAGAATTGCGGCGGGTCGCCTTCCAGCACGATCTCATCCTGAATCGATTCGGCACTGCGATAGCGTTCCGCCAGTTCGGGATTGCTGATCAGCAGTTGCAGGGTTTCGGCGATTGGCTTCCCGATCAGTTCTGATGCCGGACGGTTGATGACTTTTAACGCGGCGGGATTCAATTCGACGATGCGTTCCAGCCTGTCGAGCACGATCATGCCGTCGGACATGCCGTTGATCACCATCTCACGGGCGACGGGCAGCAAATCGAGGAACTGGTAACGCAGCAGTCCAAACGTCAACGAAAGCCCGGTCACAGCGAAGGCGAACGGTGTCAGGTCAATGGGTAGAGCGCCAAAGACGGTAAGCACACTTCCGATGGCGGGTACTGCTGCTGCCACGAACACCGCCGCCAGTTGACGACGGTACAGACGAGGCGCACCAATGAATTGACGCACCAGCAGCGCCGTACCGACGACGATCAGACCATAGGAGTAAAAAGAGTGTACCCAGAACCAGATGGCGGTTTGTGAATAAATGATGGTAATTTCGCCGATGGTTTCCGGGGCGTAACTTTCCCACACGAGCCAGTGGAGCGAGTTCGTCCACATGAAAAGTGCCGTGAGCGCCGGTACGATGGCGAGCAGCAAAAGGCGCTTGCGGGTAACCCATCGCTCACGTCCGGTGTAGAGCGCGGCGAACGCGAACCAGACGACGGGGATAATGACAATGGCGAGAAACTTGGTGAGATACCAGACATGCTTCAGCGCCGGATCGACGCTGATGATCTCGAAGGTGTAACAGACCGTCCAGAAGATGACCAGCGCCATGAGGAGCGCGATGGACTCAGCAACCGCACCAGAAGCAGCTCGTTGCCGCCATGCACGAACTGCCAGAATAATACTGACAAGCACAGTAACGCCGAGCGATACGACGACAACACTATAGGGTATCACTTTGCTCCTCTACCGCGTGGGCTGCCATGAATCAAGTTCTCATACCGATCTATATTATAGGATCGGAACGGTATCTTTTGGCTTATTTTTCACGAAAGTTTAGGAATTGCGTGGCGTTCTTAATAAATGAACTCGTGGATGTCGTAGCGGCTGATGCGAGGACGCTTGGATTGAAAGCGCAACCCCGCCTCGATTGCCTCACCTTGCGCGTGACAACCGTCGGATGAAAGTGGCAGGATTCCGGCATCTACGGCATGACGGGCATAAGGCAAACGCTCATGCACAATCAGTTCGGAAAAGTAGAGGATGTCGTCACCGTCAAGCGGCATGGTGTTGAGAAGGTCTATGGTTTCACGCACGTGCCTATCAGCATATTGCTCTCCACCTGCCCCCAACAGCACGATCACACCGACGGCAACGCCCGCACCTTTTAAGGCGCGAACGGTCTGTGCTACGTCTTCGGGTTTTCCCGGCTTGTTCAAAAAGCGCAGCAGTTCGGCACTACCGCTTTCCATCCCAATGTACACGCGCTTCAAGCCACGTTCGGCAAGGGCGCGGTAATTAGCTTGGGACTTCTTCTCGCCGCTAAAGCCATCGAGAAAGGCATACATACCGCCGAGCGCATCCACGTTGTACACCTCATGCACGATGTCGATCAAGGGAAGTAGGCGACGCATGGGAAGCACGAGCGCGTTGGCGTCACCCAGAAAAATCCCGCGCCGCAGGCTGAGACCATCGCCCAGAAAATCGCGCACCGCCAGCGCATGAGCGCGAAACTCGTCTGGCGATTTCACGCGGAATGGACGCTCTTTGTAAAAGTCGCAAAAGGTACAGGTATTGAACGAGCACCCCTCAGTCATTTGCAAGACCACCGCCATATATTGATCCGGCGGAAGAATGCCTATCGGATGGTAGATTTGATGGAAACGTTGCGCATCGGCTTTGGAACGCTCAACGTCGAAGGCGAGGATGCGCTCGAAGACGGCATGAGCAAGCGCGGGCAACTTCTGGCTCAGTTCGCCGCTGCGAATATCCTCATACAACCGGGTTACGAGGTCGTGCGCCTGCTGCTCGATACGTAAGGCGTCTTCGCCTGTGAGCCACCGACGCTCGCGGCAACCACTGCGCCACTTCGCCAGCAGTTTACCGTCCAATCCACGACGGTAGGCGACGCCGTTCAGAAATGCTGACCACAGCCGCCCGGCAAAGTCATAACTCACCACATCGGTTCCATGCGGCTGTTCGATGCCGATGGTGAGGCAGTTGGATTTCAGGCTGATTTGAACGCGAGCGTCACGCCAGTTTGCGGATAAAATCATCATGCTTCCTCTGCTGTGTATTATCCAGCAGTGGATGAGCATCTTGAAGAGACGGATGTCAGGATCAATCGGTGTCGTTGG
>DATGQJ010000207.1:0-4494 GCA_035304265.1 Oceanobacillus sp. | reverse complement strand
ACCATCAAGCGCTGTCGCTTCCGCAAGGCAAAGACATCACCGAATTTGTGATCGATTACGGCGGCGACTTGTCCGCGTGGTGGCGCACGGAAACCGAACGCTTCGCCCCGAAACCGGTTCAACTCTCGTTTCTTGAGAGTCTAACCTCGTTCAAACTGCCGTCCAAAGACTCGACCAAGAACGACGAGATTGCCTGAAAGCGTAAAAATCACGTCAACCTGTTAAACTGGTTACACGAGTAGAAAGAGAGACAGGGTGGCGGCATCCGAAACGTGGACGCTGGATGGGCGTTCGATTACGGTTTCCAATCTCGACAAAGTGTTGTGGTCTGAGGAAGGCTACACCAAGCGGGATATGCTCGAATACTACCGGAACATCGCGCCTGTCATGCTGCCTTATCTGAAGGATCGTCCGGTGACGCTGCGCGTCTTCCCAAAGGGGATTACGGGCTTTTCCCACTATCGTCGTGACTTGCCCGATCACGCGCCTGACTGGTTTCGCAGCGCCGACTATCAGGCGGAAGGCGCAGAGAAGGTTACGCAGCTTCCGGTGGTCGAAGATACGGCGGGATTGATCTGGCTTGCCAATCTGGGCAGCATCGAGTTTCATGCGTGGGGGGCGCGGGTGACAGATCTCTCTGTACCCGATCAACTCATTTTCGATCTCGACCCCGGCGATAAAGCCACCTCTGCGCAGGTTCGGCAGGCGGCGCTGCTGCTCCGTCAAACGCTGGAAGAAGCGGGGCTGCAAGGCTATCTCAAGACCAGCGGCGGGAAAGGGTTGCACGTTTACGTACCGCTGATACCGGAATACACCTTCGATACAGTGCATGAGTGGACGAAATCGCTTGCCGAACGATTGAGCAGCGCTCACCCCGATCTCTTCGCACTACCCAAAGGCAGCACGCATCGGGGCGAGCGGGTGACGCTCGACTATGCTCAGAACAGCATTTCCCGCAACACCGCCGCCCCTTATACGCTGCGGGCAAAACCCGGCGCACCCGTTTCGACACCGCTCACGTGGGAAGAACTTGAAGCGGGCAATTTTGAGCCGGGGGATTTCACCATCACGACGATTGCCGAACGGGTGCAGCAGGGTGATCCGTTTAAGGGCGTACTCGGTCAGGGGCAACGTTTGCCCTAAAGCGTCTCCAGATTGTAGTAAAGCCGAATCGCCGTATCCAGACTCAGATAGAGGTCATCGACCCTCACAAACTCGTTGGGGGCATGGATGTTTTCACCCGGTCCCAAACCAAGATGGGTCATCGGGATTCCGAGTTCGCGTTGGAACATGCCCGCAATGGGAATCGAGCCGCCCGTGCGTTCCAGCAATGCCCGCTTGCCAACCGTGGCTTCCAACGCTTGCTGAATCGCTTCGACTGCCGCGCCCTCTGACAAGCCTCTGAAGGGGAAGCCTTCGGCTAAGGTGGTCACTTCAATCGCGGCAGTATCCGTCTCAAATCCCTTGACGTAATCGGCAAACAGCTTGGCGATCACGTTGGGGTCTTGATCACTCACCAACCGCATCGTCACTTTGAATCCGGCTTTCGAGGGAAGCACGGTTTTGGTTCCCGGTCCCTGATAGCCGCCCCAGATACCGTTGACCTCTAACGTAGGTAGGGCGGTATTTCGCACCGGAATCGACCCCAGCGACTCAGCCCAGAAATGTTTTGTGCCCGCGTTTGCCAGATACTGTTCGCTGGTCAGCGCCCAGACCTGCTCTAAATTCGCCCGTTCATCGTCGCTGAGTTTTTGCACCGCGTCGTAGAAAGACGGAATCTGAACACGTCCCTCGTCATCGTGAAAAGAGGCGATAATTTTGCCGACGACGTGCAGCGGATTGTGGACAACGCCTCCATAGACGCCGGAATGCAAATCGTGATCGGGTCCTGTCACCGTGACTTCCGCGCTCACAATGCCACGTCCCGAATAGACAATTTTCGGCTGATCTCTGTCGAACCCGCCATCACACAGGATCAGCAGGTCGGCTTTGAGCAGGTCTTTGTTGGCGGCAATCACCGGATGCATACTGGGCGAACCCGATTCTTCCTCGCCCTCGAAAAACAGCTTGACGTTGACGGGCAGCTTGCCATCGACGGCAAGGATCGACTCCAACGCCTTCAGGTTGAGAAAAACCCCGGACTTATCGTCCACAGCGCCACGCGCGTACAGGTTGCCATCGCGCAGTGTCGGCTCAAAAGGCGGTGTGACCCAAAGGTCGAGCGGATCGACGGGCTGCACGTCGTAGTGCGCGTAGATCAGCACGGTAGGCTTGTCTGCGCCTGCGTCCAGCCACTCACCGTAAATCGCAGGATGACCTGCGGTGGCGATTTTGCGGCAGTTTTTCAAGCCGATGCGGGTCATTTCCTCGACAAGCCAGTCTGCGCAGCGTTCCAGATCGGCTTTGTACGCCGGGTCGGTGCTGACCGAAGGAATACGCAGGAATTCCTGAAACCCTGTCATATAGGATTCGCGGTTGGTGTGGGCATGTTCGATTGCTTTTTGTGCCGGTGTCATGAATTGGATTTCCTATCTATTGAGGCTTTAACCAGCAGGAAACTTCATTTTGCCAATCCGAAATCGAACAGGCAACCTTAATATTTCTGTAGAAAACCAAGAGCAACTTGCAAATTTACATAGATTTTTGTAGATTCTGCAAATCTGTGCCTATCAAACAACTGCATAAGAGAGCCACTGATGGTATCCCAATCTCTCGTTGAAGGGAAAGCACAGTCGCGGACGATGCGCGACGAGCGCAGCGGGCGGCTGACCAAACGCCAGTACGTTCGCTTCGCCTTCTATAAAATCGATCCTGCATGGCGACGCCTGTCGCCGGATAAACAGGCGGAACACAAGTCCGAGTTACTTGCCACCATCGAATCGTTCAACCGCCGCATGTTGCTTCGCCCCTACAGCCTGATGGGAACGCGGGCGGACGCGGAACTGCTGCTCTGGCAAATTGCCGAGAGTGTCGAGCCATTTCAGGAACTGGCAACCGCGATTTCGTCTTCGCGTATCGGCGGATACCTGAACCTGTCCGCGTCGTATCTATCGCAAACCAAGCGCTCGATCTACGAAATCCGCGATAATCCCGACGACACGATGGAACGGCTGATCATTTCGCCAAGCGAGGCGAAATACCTGTTTGTTTATCCCTTCGTCAAAACCCGCGCGTGGTACAAAATGTCACTCGAAGAGCGTCAGACGATGATGGACGAACACATCCGCGTCGGGCGTAAATATCCTGCCGTCAAATTGAACACGACGTATTCATTCGGGCTGGATGATCAGGAATTCGTCGTCGCCTTTGAAACCGACGAGCCTTCTGACTTTCTTGATCTGGTTCAGGAACTGCGCGAAACCGATGCCAGCATGTACACCTTGCGCGATACGCCGCTGTATACCTGCATCCGCATGGGGCTTGCCGAAGCGTTGGATGCCCTTGGCGGACCGAAAATCGCCCAACCGCATCCCGAAACCGTCGAAACCGAAGAGGCATGGGTCGAAGTTTGCCCGCTGGACGATTTTGGGGTTGGCGAGCGCAAAGTCCTCTACCTCAACGGGCAGCAGGTGGCTTTGTTCAACGTGGACGGCAATCTCTACGCCCTCAGCAACCGCTGTTCCCACGCGCGAGGACCTTTAAGCGAAGGGGGTGTCGAGGCGGAAAGCTGCACCGTGGTCTGCCCATGGCACTATGCCCGTTACGACTTGAAAACCGGGCACGTCGTCGATGGCGTTGCCAGCGCCCCGGTTCCGGCATACGTGGTAGAAGTCCGCAACGGCAGCATTTTCGTCGGCACGCGCAAGTCGGAATAGCCATGAATGGTGAACATCCCTACGATGCGGTATTGATCGTGTCCTTTGGCGGTCCCGAAGGCATGGATGAGGTGATCCCCTTTCTGGAAAACGTCTTGCGCGGCAAAAACGTCCCGCGCGAGCGTATGCTGGCAGTGGCGGAGCATTATTATCACTTCAGTGGTATCAGCCCAATCAACGCTCAGAATCGCGCCTTGATCGCCGCGCTCGAACAAGAACTGAAAACCCACAATATCGATCTGCCGATCTACTGGGGCAACCGCAACTGGCATCCGCTTTTGCCGGATACCCTTCGCCAGATGACAAATGACGGCATCCATCACGCGCTGGCGTTTTTGACTTCGGCATACAGTTCCTATTCCGGCTGCCGCCAGTACCGTGAGGACATTCAACGCGCTCAAGCGGAAATGGGCGAGGGAGCGCCGCAGGTCAGCGTGCTGCGTAAATTTTACAATCATCCCGGCTTCATTCACCCGAACGTCGAAAACGTCCGTGCCGCGCTGGACGCATTGCCGCCGGAGCGCCGTGCATCTGCCCATATCGCTTTCACCGCGCATAGCATTCCCTTGAGCATGGCACACACCAGCGCCTACGAAGTCCAGCTTATGGAAACCTGCCGCCTTGTCGCGGAAGGACTGTCCCACCCACATTGGAAGCTGGTCTACCAGAGCCGCAGCGG
>DATGQJ010000206.1:0-5846 GCA_035304265.1 Oceanobacillus sp. | reverse complement strand
AACGGCAAGAACTTCTCGCGGCAATGCCGTGTTTTTCTCGGCAACGGCAGTTACAGGTAAGCCTTTTGCCGTCAGCTTATAACAACCACGCAGCGGGTATCTTTGTGGCACTTATACCGCAGTCTGTGGCACTTGTGGCAGTAGTGCCAACACTTTGAGGGAAAAGTGCCACAACTGCCACAAGAAAAATAGTGAGTGCCACAAGTGCCACTGCCACAAACTACACGACGATGTTCACCTTCGGCTCGACGTTGCCGCGTCCCGCGATGAAGATCACCTTCTTCGGCTGGTTGCCGTTCAGGATGCGGCGTGCGCCCTTGCTCTCCAGCGCCAGTTGCTTCGCCTCTTCTTCCTGAATGCCAACCGGAACGCTGATATGGTCAATCGGCTTGCCATTCTTCAGAACCACCAGCGTGGTCACTTCTTCGGCGGCTTTTGCCTCGTCGTACTGGGGCCACGATTGCAGGTGGATACTGTAAGGCAAGCCCAGCCACGTCCACAGTTCCTCGGCGATGTGCGGCGTAATCGGAGCCATCAGCAGCAGCAGCGTCTTCACCGCTTCGCGCCACATTTCCTCGCCGATGTTGCCCGCGCGGAATGCCGCCCGCAGGTCGTTCTTCAGCGTCATCAACGCAGCAACAGCGGTATTGAAGCTGAACGCTTCCAGACTGCTGCTCACCTTCTTGATCGCCTGATGCACCCGCCGTTCCACGTCGCGCTCGGCTGCCGGATCGCCCGTCTTCGCGGTTGGACCCGCCGTGACCAGTTCCCATACGTCGTTCAGCCAGCGCACCACACCCTGAATGTTCTGGCTGTCCCATGGACCACCCTTCGCCCAGTCGAAGCCGAACATCAGGTAGGCACGCACCGTATCCGCGCCGTACTGTGCCACCAGTTCGTCCGGGTTGACCACGTTGCCCTTGGTCTTGGACATCCGCTGGATTTCCAGATGGTGACGCAGTTGGTTGATGGTGTTCGGACCCGGAATGTTCGGGATGACGATTTTCGCATCCGGCAGCACTTCCACCGGACGCAGCGTTCCGTTCTCGTTCACGTTCAGGATGTTCTCGGTGCGCTTCATGATCTCGCCGACCACTCGCGCACTATCCAGAACCGCATCCGCCGTCGGGGTCGCATCGCTGGTCAGCGACGACAGTTCCATCGCCTGCGCCGCTTCGATCTTCGCCGGATCGTTGCCGATCACTTCGACGTAGTGAGCAATCAGACGGTTGCCATCCATGCGCCCAACGGCGACGATCACGTCACCCTTGCGTTCCTCGCCCAGAATCTGCCCCTGATTGCGCAGCAGGATGTAGGGTTCATCCAGCAGGTTGTCAGGATCGCGCCCGTGACGCTTCATCGCTTCCATCGTGTCGTCGAACACGCCCAGATCGCGCAGCGCCTTGTTGAACCAGCGGGCATACAGCAGGTGCATGGTCGCGTGTTCAGCGCCGCCTGTGTACACGTCCACCGGCAGCCAGTACGCCGCCTCTTCGGGATCGAATGGCGCTTTGTCGTAGTGTGGACTCAGATAGCGCAGGTGATACCACGACGAACACATGAAGGTGTCCATCGTGTCGGTTTCGCGCTTGGCAGGCTTGCCATCCGAATCGACGGTGTTGACGAACGCCTCGTGCTGGCGCAGTGGGTTGCCCACGCCCGTGATCTTCACATCGGTGGGCAGCAGCACCGGCAGTTGATCATCGGGTACGGTTTCGATACCGCCGTCATGACGGTAGATGATCGGGATCGGCGCACCCCAGTAACGCTGGCGGCTGATCAGCCAGTCACGCAGGCGGTAGTTGATCGACTCTTTGCCGTAACCCTGTTCTTCCAGCCAGTCAATGACCGCGCTGATCGCCGGGTTCTTGCGTCCCTTGTCGTTGGTCGCCTTGGTTCCATTGAACGGACCGCTGTTGACCATCACGCCTTCGTGTGGGTACGCTTCGGGCATCGTGTCCGGGTCGAGTTCCTCGCCTTCCGGCTGGATCACCACTCGAATCGGCAGCTTGTACTTACGCGCAAACTCGAAGTCGCGCTGGTCGTGCGCCGGAACTGCCATGATCGCGCCGCTGCCGTAGGTGATCAGCACGTAATCAGCGATCCAGATCGGGATACGCTCGTTGTTGACCGGGTTGATGGCATACGCGCCTGTAAACACGCCGGTCTTCTCGCGGTTCTCGGCGGTGCGCTCGATCTCGGTTGCACGGGCGGTGCTCTCCACGTAAGCCTCGACCTCTTCGCGCTGTGCGTCCGTCGTGATCTTCTTGACCAGCGGATGTTCCGGTGCGAGCACCATGAAAGTTGCGCCCCACAGCGTATCCGGGCGCGTGGTGAAGATTTCGATAGGATCGCCCTGTTCGGTATGGAAGGTCACTTTTGCGCCTTCGCTGCGCCCGATCCAGTTGGTCTGCATGATGCGGATCGGTTCGGGCCAATCCAGCTTATCGAAGTTCAGCAGTTCTTCGGCGTAATGCGTGTAGCGGAAGAACCACTGCGTCATCAACTTCTGGACGACGGGCTGCCCCAAACGCTCATCTTTGCCGTCGATGACCTGTTCATTCGCCAGCACGGTTTGCAGCGCGTCCGACCAGTTGACCAGCGCTTCGCCGCGATACGCCAGATTCTCTTCATAGAACTGCTTGAAGAACCATTCCGTCCACTTGTAGTATTCAGGGTCACAGCTTATGGCTTCGCGTTCCCAGTCGAACATCGCGCCCATGCTGCGCAGTTGCCCGCGCATTCGCTCGATGTTCTTGTACGTCCATTCCGCCGGATGAATACCGCGCTGGATGGCGGCGTTTTCGGCAGGCAAGCCGAAGGCATCAAATCCCATCGGGAAGAGGACGTTGTATCCCTTCATGCGCATGTAGCGTGCCCGCGCATCGGATGGCGTCATCGCAAACCAGTGCCCAATGTGCAGATCGCCGCTGGGATACGGAAGCATGGTCAGCGCGTAGTGTTTCGGTTTGCTCCAATCCACTTTGGAACGGTAAAGCTTGTCATCTTCCCAACGCTGCTGCCACTTCTTTTCAATGGATTTAGGGTCGTATTTTTCTCTGTCTGCCATTGGCGCTCTCGCTTGGTAGGTTACAGCTATCAGCTTTCAGCCAAACTGAGGACTGACGGCTAACTGCTAAAGTATACACAAACAAAAAAGCACAAGCACACCCACCCTCCGGGCGCTGCGCTTGTGCTTATGGTTCACCTATCCCGATTGTCGTTCGGGCGTGTTCCCGATTTAACGATACGGGTCGTCTGTTCTCCTGCGGCGCTCCGGGCGTGCAGGGATGGGTACCGGCACACGGACGGGTTTAGCATGTGGCTGGGGACTAAGAAGTCGATCAAAATCTTCAAGCAGCCCCCGCAGGCGGGAGGCTAGTTCATCCACCATGTTGCGCTTGTGCTTCGCCACAACCCTTTGCCTTTCTGACATCTGAATTCGATGGTGAATGAAGATGCCCCTCATTCACACACAGGAAATGAAGGGGCACTTTGTGGTGGACCTAAAGGGATTCGAACCCTTGACCTCTTCAATGCCATTGAAGCGCTCTCCCAGCTGAGCTATAGGCCCGTAACAAATATGCAGTTACGAAAAGGCATTCTAGCCCTTCAAGGTGCCTGTGTCAATATTAAGCATAAACGCTTTTTTCGAGTTTGTACATAGGGGTTAACACGTTTCTAACACTCAGTTCACGGAAAAGTTGCGGTTGCTGATCAAAATTGCTCATTCACGCATAAACTTGACCGACAAAACCAGCTTGCCAAGCCGCAGTTCATCCCCGTCGCGCAGGATACGCGGTTGGTTGGCGATCAGGCGCTGCCCATTCAGGAACGTTCCATTAGGCGTACCCTGATCGACAATCTGCAAAGAACCACCGTCTTTACGGACGATGGCGGCGTGACGGCGGGATACTCCCTGCTCGACGGCATTATACGGGGTGAGGTCGATAGCGGGCGCTTCGCCAGTAGTCGGGTCTTTGCGCCCGATCATGATCTCGGTGACTTCGTTGGCGTCGAACACGAAGCCTTCTTCGTCGCTGCCGCGCACACTGAGGATCAGATTCATCTTCGAGTTGAAGCGTGCCGTTCCCCAGCGCGGTACGCCTTCCTCGAAATCAGTATCCCCAAGTGCGCGGGTTGCGGAAGTGTTGATGAGCAGTTGACCGCAGTAAGGACAGATTTTGGTGTTAGGGTCGGAAATGTCTTTAGAACACCAGGGACACTTTATCATGAATGCACCTGCAAAAAACATATAAAGATTATCTCATTGTAACATTTTAGGAAGCAATGGGAACATAAGCCCTATGAAATATTTCTGAAATTAGCCAAATTACCGATATGCAAGTGCGTTCGCTTTCCGTTATAATGCTCATCATACGCTCAGGGAATCTTACGAAAAATTATCGTTATGGTTTCCAGGAGTAGAGTATAATCGTGCAATGGCACCGCATTCCGTAAGTCTTCACTTCCGTTTCCTCACGATTAAAACCATCGTTCATAAGTTTGGTTTGGAGAGTTCCTGTGAGTAACAAACCTTCCGATCCCTCGCCGAACAACAGCAATTCCCCCTTCGCCAACCGCAACGCGCAGCGTTTGTGGATTGTGCTTGGGGTGGTCGTGCTGTTGTT
This sequence comes from Oceanobacillus sp., assembly GCA_035304265.1. Taxonomy (GTDB): domain Bacteria; phylum Chloroflexota; class Anaerolineae; order Aggregatilineales; family Phototrophicaceae; genus Flexifilum. The sequence continues at coordinate 1,215 of DATGQJ010000206.1, read as the reverse complement.
GTTCGTGGTGATCTTCGGACAACCCAATAACATTCCGGGTCGCAATAACCGCATGACCGTGGATCAGCTTGCCTCGAACATCAAGCAGGGCAACGTTACAGCGATCACGGTGCGTGGTGGCAACGACGTGTTTATCGACCTGCGCACGGGTAGCGCCGCGTATCTCTACAAGGAGCGCGAATCGGATCTTTTCGATATGCTGGCGAGCTACGGCGTCAGCGTCGAAGATTGGGAACCTATCGAATATTCCGAACAGCAGGGAGATAACACCACCGGGTTATTGTTCCAACTGCTTGTCGCTATTGTCCCGACGTTAATTATCGTCTGGCTTTTATGGCGCATGATGCGCTCGGTACGCACCGGACAGGATCAGGCACTTAGTTTTGGGCGCAGCCGTGCCCGCGTGGTGCGGGATATGGAACGCCCGCAGGTGACGTTTGCCGATGTCGCTGGCGCTGAAGAGGCGAAGCAAGAGCTTGCCGAAGTTGTAGAATTTCTAAAAGAACCTGAAAAATTTATCCGGCTCGGCGCTCGTATTCCTAAGGGCGTGTTGATGGTGGGACCGCCCGGAACCGGTAAAACGTTGATGGCGCGTGCCGTCGCGGGTGAAGCAGGCGTGCCCTTCTTCAGCATTTCCGGTTCGGAATTCGTCGAGATGTTCGTGGGCGTGGGCGCAAGCCGCGTGCGTGACCTGTTCGAGCGGGCGAAAGCCGAAGCCCCTGCGATTGTGTTCGTGGACGAAATCGACGCAGTAGGTCGTCATCGTGGCGCAGGTCTCGGCGGTGGACACGATGAGCGTGAGCAAACGCTGAACCAGATTCTGGTGGAGATGGACGGTTTCGAGACCGGCACGAACGTGATCATCATCGCCGCCACCAACCGCCCGGACATCCTCGACCCGGCGCTGCTGCGTCCCGGACGCTTTGACCGCAAGGTCGTCATGGATAACCCCGATGTAAAAGGGCGTCTTGAAATCCTCAAGGTTCACGCCAAAGGCAAGCCGCTTGCCGCCGACGTGGACTTGGAAGCGATGGCGCGGATCACCCCCGGCTTCTCCGGCGCTGATCTGGAAAATATGATCAACGAGGCGGCAATCCTCGCTGCTCGCCGCAACAAGAAGTCCATCGGTATGAACGACATGCAGGAAAGCATGGAGCGCGTGATCATGGGTCCGGAACGCAAGACCCGTGTGATCTCACCGGAAGAGAAGCGCAA
>DATGQJ010000205.1:0-3853 GCA_035304265.1 Oceanobacillus sp. | reverse complement strand
AAGCGAAGCGACGCAAGCAGGGTGAGGGGCAATCTCGACATCAAAGTACATAACACGCTATAGTGCCAGCAATCGCAGACAGGAAATCATGACCCAATCAAATCCGGTAACACAGGAGGACGTTGCGAGACGCGCAGGCGTGTCACGCTCCGTCGTGTCCTACGTACTCAACAACGGTCCTCGAAAAGTCTCTGAAGAGACGCGCCAGCGCGTTCTGGAAGCGATCAACTATCTGGAGTATCGCCCGAATGAATACGCCCAGCGTTTGAAGCAGGGCAGTGATGCCGCGCTGAATTCCATCGGGATCGTCACGGGCGGCAAGGGCTATGACCTGATCGAGCGTCCCTACTACAACACCATTCTCTCCGGTCTTTACGACTACGCTTACCAGCACAAGCAGCAAATCAGCTTTCTTGCCTACTGGGACGCGCTCAAAGACCCGATTTTCTTCAACAAGCACATTCACGAGTACGAGATTTCGTCGCTCATCTTCCTGCTGCCGTCGCTCATCCTCAACAGCAAAGAAGATGAAGCATTACTCAAGCAGATCATCAATCGCATCCCACACATCGTCTGTCTGGAAGAGTCGATGTTTGATCTTCCGACGGTCATGTTTGATCGGGCGGAAGCTGCTCGCACCGCGATGAATCACTTGATCGGGTTAGGACATGAGCGGATCGCCTTTGCCGCCATTAAAGATCAGCGATTGACCGGACATAAGCAGGCGCTGCTTGAACACAATCTGCCTTATGACGAGCGTTTGATCGATTATCGGGAACCATCGGCTGCGCCCGCGCAGTTTGCCTACGACATGATTACCCGCCTGATCGAATCGAAGATCGATTTCACGGCGATTTTCACGGCGAATGATGAGGCTGCCATCGGTGCAATTGCCGCTGTGAAGGATAGGGGTTGGCGTGTGCCGGAAGATATTGCGGTGGTCTCCATCGACAATCTTGAGATCGCGAGCATGGTGCGTCCGGCATTGACGACGGTGGATATTCCCAAACGCGCATTGGCTCGTTTTGCCATTCAGTCGTTGCAGACCCAGAAAGAATTTCCGGATCAAAGTGAAGTGTCCATCGTCTTGCCAACGAAGTTGATCGTCCGCGAATCTTGCGGCGCGAAATCAAAATGAAATAGAAAATCCTGCAAAAGACCCGTAAAAAACCGCCATATTCCCTCCAATCCTCTTTTAGAATGAAACCATTGCAGCCCACTTATGGAGGGAATTACCCGTGTTTTATAAGGGTTCTTATTTGCTTCTCGCAGTCTTCATTCTGGCGTTGTTCAGCGCCAGTGCTGTTGCTGCCGATGCCACGCTGCCCGCGTCAAGCTGGTACGCCGTTGCATGGGTGCAGGCAACCGATACGCTTCACTGGATCAATGAATCCGGTGAACAGGCAAGCATTCCACGTCCGGTAATGCTCAACGAGGCAGGCGAACTCACCCAGAAGCGGTTGTTCATTTCTCCAAACGGACGCTATCTGATCATTGTGTCGCCGTTGAACAGCGGCAATCTGGGGTTGGGTTTCTACGATTTCTCAACCGGACAGTTCATTCAGACTCATGAAGCACAACCGAATGAAAGCCTCTCGCTGCTACCCAGCGCCGATTTCACCATGACATCATCGCATTTTTCAATCGTGCTTCGGAACGATGTGAATGGCGATTGGCGCATTCTGGTATTTGAAACCGCGACAGGCGATGCAGTGGCGCAGCTTCTTCGTACCGACCCTACGCTCCCGGCGAATTTCATGACCGATACTGCGTGGTGGCCCTCGATTGCAGCCTTCCATATCGACGAAGCCATGGGCACATATGTGGTTCAGCTTCAGTTAGTCACCGACCCGCAGGCGATGCACACGGCGTTCCCATCCTTCAGGTGGTATCCCGAACCGCCGCCGCTGGTTGCGGATGCGCCCATTGTTCCAGATGCGCTGCCTTTCAGCCCAATTGCAGGTTTCGACGTATTCAAGCCCACCGGACAAGTGGTGTTTACGGGCTTCGAGGGTAACGGAACGCCGTCTTCCCCAGCAATCGGGAACATGATCGCGACGCAGACCTCACCTGATCAATTGCCCGTCCCGCTGATTTCCAATAACGCCTTTACGCTCAACTCGGCACAGTGGCTTCGCGGCAATGAGTGGGTGGGCTACCGCGTTCAGGATGGGTTGTTCCAGCCACACTTTAGCGTTGCTGCCGCCGATGGCAGCACGGATGTACCGCTGGGTCCGAATATCAGCAGCATTCACGGCACGCCGGATGGATTTCTGGGTGTGGATGCTTCCAACTGGCAGGTTTATCACGCCATCGATCTGACGATGGATGGGTTCTCAGCATTCTTCGGGAATACGGTGTTTCAGGCGGGGCAGCCATTCTCCATCGTGTACACCCAACCGAAAGGCGCGACCTTCACGCTGACCACCATCGTCGAGTCACCGCTCATTGGCGATCTTGATCTTCAAGCGCCGAATGGGGCGTCATGTCCCGGTGCACCCGCGATCCGGCTCACCGTCGGCGAAACCGCGCGTGTGACCTTCACCGATGGCACGCCGCTCAACATTCGCAATGCGCCGTCTGGTGAGCAGTTGATGCAGATTCCCGAAGGCACCGTTGTGACAGTCATTGATGGACCATCCTGCGCTAACGGCTATCAATGGTGGAATCTCAGTCTCGGCAACGGGACGGGCGGTTGGGCAGCGGAAGGCAATCAGGAATCCTATTTCCTTGAGCCGTTTGACAATACAGTTGAACCGATTGACCCGCTGAGGATAGCGCCAACTGCCACGCCAATCGTCCAGATACCCGGAAACGTTGTGATCGCCGTTCCGCTCGAATGTCCGCTCTCACCGCCGACACGTCTTCAGGTAGGGATGCTGGCGCACGTGGACGGAACCGACGGCACTCTGGCGATGTATTCCAACGCCACCGATGAAATCCCGACCTATCAACTGCCAATTGGCACGAACGTGACCCTGCTGGATGGACCCCGATGTAAAGGGGAAATCCGTGTGTGGCACGTGAGTGCCGTCGTCAACGGCTCGTCGGTGATGGGCTGGGTTGCCGAAGGATACGGACAACTCTACTACCTGACGCCCGGTTTGCGTCCGATCAACGCGGTCATCGGCGCGGGCGGATAATCCTCTCTAAACATCCTTGAAGGAGGGGCACAGCGCTCCTCCTTCAATCCAATTCTCCTGTGGTATGTTGAAATTCACTGCTCGGAACGCAACAATCTGCCAGAATTGTTGTGCGTAACCGAGAGTTGAACCCATGCTGATCGTTGGTTTAATGTCCGGCACGTCCGCCGACGGAATCGACGCCGCGCTGTGCGAAATCACAGGCGAACCGCCAAACCTGAGCGCTCGCATCATTCATGCTATTGCCTACCCGTATCCTGACGGCTTTCAGGCACGCATTCTTGCAGCGAGCCAGCCGGATACCGGACGGGTGGACGAACTGTGCAAGCTGAATTTCGCGCTCGGTGAGTTATTTGCGGATGCGGCACTGCGTGTTATCGCCGAGAGTGGCAAGCAACCACACGAGATTGACCTGATCGGCTCTCATGGGCAAACCGTCTGGCACAATGTCGAGCCGGATGGGAAAGTCAGCGCGACCCTGCAACTCACGGAAGCGGCGGTGCTGGCGGAACGCACCGGAATCACGACCATCAGCAATTTTCGTCCGCGCGACGTGGCGGCGGGCGGGCAGGGCGCACCGCTCACCAGCTACGTTGATTGGCTGCTGCTGCGCCACCCGACCAGATGGCGGGCGGTGCAGAACATCGGCGGTATCGGCAACGTGACCTTTTTGCCGCCGCTGTCAGATACCACCAGCAAGCCTCTGGCAT
>DATGQJ010000204.1:0-3249 GCA_035304265.1 Oceanobacillus sp. | reverse complement strand
AAGCAGGCATGAAGTTCGCGGCAGAAATCGACGATGCTGAATTCGGCAAGATTTGGCGCTGGGAAATTCGCAGAGATGCGTATCAACAGGCTTGATGTGTAGGGGCACGATTTGCCCCTACGCATTTTTTGGACGGTTACACCATCACGCCGACCATGTTCAGCTTGCCCGCTTCCAGCGCCCATACGTCGCCGCCGAACTGCTGGATGAAGCGACGGTCATGCGAGGCGGCGATAATCGCGCCGGGAAAATCGCGCAATGCCGCTTCAAAGGCTTCGAGCACATCGAAACTGATCGAGTTGGTCGACTCGTCAAGGATGAGCAGATTCGCTTTTCCGGCGATCAACCGCGCGATTTGCAGCTTGCGCTGCTGCCCCCGGCTGAGGTCACCTACCCGCTTGCCGAATTCCTCGTAACGGAATAGACCGGATTTGATCAGCGTCGCCTTAAGCTGCTGCTCCGTACCGGGCAAGCCAACCGCGTATGCCTCGAACAAGGTCTGGTTTTCGTCCAGCGTTTCCTGCTCCTGATCGAGATAGCCAATACGCACGGCGGGATTGACGTAAACTTCGCCCGCATCCGGCGATTCGACGCCCGCAAGGATTTTCAACAGGGTCGATTTGCCCGCGCCATTCGGTCCGACGATGACGATACGGCTGTCGCGTCCGAGCGTGAAAGTCACCTCGTCCAGCACATAGCGTTCGCCAAACGCTTTGACCAACCCGGAAACGTACAAAGGCGCACGCCCCTTGAGCGCGTCGGGATCGAATTCCGGCGAAAAGCGCAGGTCGTCCGGCGGTTCAGGAATGGGGTTCGCCTCAATCCTCCGTAACTTCTCTTCCGCCGCGCGAACCTTCTTCGAGACGGTGTGGTCATGGGTGGCGATTTTGCCGTTCCGCACGAATTTGTCGCCGTCGGTGTGGGTGCGGTAATTGCTGTTGCGCCGCGCATCCACCTTGATCTCTTGCCGCAGCGCCTTGATCTCTTCCTGCTGGCGTTCATAGTCTTCTCGCCAGCGCAGGCGTTCCAGCGTTTTCACACGCACATAGTTGTCGTAATCACCCACGTACTGCCGCGCAGCGCGTGTGTGTTCGTCGATCTCGACGATCACGTTGACCGTTCGGTTCAAGAACTGGCGATCATGGCTAACCACCAGCAGCGCCCCGCGATACACCGACAGATAATCCTCAAGCCATTCCAACGCGGCGAAATCGAGATGACTGGTCGGCTCGTCCAGCAGCAGCACATCGGGCGATTTGAGCAGCAGTAACGCCAGCCCTGCCCGTGACTTTTCACCGCCCGAAAGCGTAGCGAACTGACGGTCTCGATCCATGTCTCCAAGACCAAGCCCGTCGAACACCGCATCGACTCGATAGTCGATCTCGTAGCCGCCATAACGCTCGAACTGTTCGGCAGTCTCGCCATATTCCTGCATCAATGCATCCAGCGTATCGCCCGATGATTCCGCCATTTGCGCTTCGAGCGTTCGCATCCGGCGCTCCAATTCGGTCAGTCGCGCCATCGACTCGGCGATCAGGTCGGCAATCGTTTTGCCTTCGGCTAGGGCGATCACCTGTGCCAGATAGCCGATTTCGACATCAGGTGGAATGCTAATCTTGCCGCTGTCAGGCGTTACTTCGCCTGCGATGATCTTCAAAAGTGTGGTTTTGCCAACGCCATTCGCGCCGACAAGCCCGATACGCTGTCCGGCGTTCAATACGAACGAGACGCCGTTCAGCACTTGCTGCAAGCCGTAAGACTTGGAAATGCCTTCAATGCCCAAATATCCGCGCATACTACCCCCTTTCAGGACAACACAGGGGACAGCCCGGCAGGTCGGCTTATTCAGTTGAATCGCAGGGGTATTTCACCATGCGTAAGCACGAGCAACGGGGTGTCCCGACTTAACGAAGTGGGTTGTTGCTCAACTCGCGCATGTTTATCCGTTTCACTCAGACCGACAAAGATTGGGGGAGAAATCTCGCCACAACCACCGTCATTGTAGTGGAATTGAGGGGCAAAGTCAACGCACGATGGTCATAAATGAAAGGGACAAGCCATTGGACTTATCCCCTTCACCCGAACAGTAGGGAGAGATTTCGTTATGCTTCAACCGCCAGCACCGTGACCATACCGAACATCCCGTCACGGCTTTCGGCATGGCTGAGGATATGGCAGTGGAATGCCCACAGACCCGGAAGATCGCACTCCACCAGTACGTCGTAGCGTTCACCCGGCGCAATGTTGAGGGTATCGACCATATACGGCGCGGGCAGATAGAACCCATCCTTCGCAAAGACCAACTGCGGAATGCCGTGTAGGTGCATCGGATGGATCATCAATCCTTCGTTCATGTAGCGAATGCGAATGCGATCCCCAAGCCGCGCAGCAATCGGTTGCGTGTACGGGAAGCCCTTGCCGTTGATGGTGAAACCAAGTGAGGAGTCGTTCAGCACGAATACGTAATCGGCATCGACTTCCGGCTCGCGGCTGGTATCAATCGGATCGACGATGAACGCGCCCAGCAAACCGCGCGTCACCTGCTCGGCGGCATTGTGATGCGAGTGATACATGTGGGTCCCGGCATTGGGAACGGTGAACTCGTAAGTGAAGGTTTCTCCGGGGGCAATCGGCGGTTGGGTCACAAAAGGCACGCCGTCCTGATCATTCGGAACTCGCAGCCCGTGGAAATGGATCGAGGTGGATTGCTGCATCTCATTGGTACAGTTGATGCGAACGCGCTCCCCTTCGGTGACGCGAATGGTCGGTCCGGGAACCATTCCATTGTATGCCATCGCCGGAAACGCGGTTCCGGGCATGGTTTCCCATTCGATTTCCTGACACACAATATCAAAGACCTTCACGCCGTCCACAATGGTCGGTTCCATCGGGGGACGCCAGAAATCAGGGTCTTTCCCGATATTTTCAAGGAAGGTGTTAATCCCTTCCTGATGGTGGCTATCCATCGCCTGATAATCGAACTGCCCGGATGGTGAAGCTTCATGCGTCGTTTCCTGCGCCAAACTCGGACGTGCAATCGCCGCGATACCCGCCGCGCCAGCACCAGCACCGAGATATTTCAATAGTTGTCGTCTGTCGAATCGAGCGTTCAAGACTGTATCTCCCTGAATTGAAAACCAAATTGGTTAGTACAACAGATGATACCTGTAGATTACGGTCTCTCATCCTCTGGTGTAAGGAACAGATGTCATAGATTTTTGAGGACAATTAGCATTTGAAGGGAGCTAC
>DATGQJ010000203.1:0-5547 GCA_035304265.1 Oceanobacillus sp. | reverse complement strand
TGATTACACCGAAACCGAAGTCAAGTTGTATGTGCCTGATCTGGTGGCGGTGGCGAAGCGATTGGAAGAAGTCGGCGCGAAACTGTCCAAGCCCCGCGTCTTCGAGGTTAACGTGCGCTATGACGATTCCGCCGGAACGCTGAATCGGGAACATAAGGTGCTGCGCCTTCGCCGTGATACCCGCATCCGCTTGACCTACAAAGACGAGGGCGGCGAACGGACAGCGAGTAATGCCCTCAGCCGCTATGAGGCGGAAGTTGAAGTCAGTGACTTCGAGGTGATGGACGCGATTCTGCGAAAGCTCGGCTACCGCCCCTATATGATCTATGAGAAGTACCGCACCACCTACGAACTCGACGGCGCAGAAGTGACGCTGGACGAGATGCCCTATGGCAATTTCGTTGAAATTGAAGGCGACGACGAGACCATCAGCCGCGCATTGGAACGCTTGAATCTAGAGGATGCGCCGCGCATGTTGGCGGGGTATGCCATGCTGTTCGAGAGCGTCAAGCGCCATCTGGGGTTAGACTTTCAAGACCTGACCTTCGCCAATTTTGAACGTGTGAACGTGCCGCAAGAGGCGTTTGCATCCCTATAACCTGCGACCATTCACTGAAAGCTCATCTTTTCGCCTCATAATGCTCTATAATGTAATTTCTCATTCGTGGAAATTGGGGGGGATTATGAGTACCAACGTTGTGAAAACGAAGTCTGGTCGTGTGATTGAAGACCCGCCATTGGCACGCTTCCTCTTCAGTGATACGCGCGTGGCTCCTGTTTGGCTGGTCGTTCGCGTCCTGATTGGGTTGTCGTGGCTGCAATCCGGCTTCGGCAAATTGGGAAATCCGGCGTGGATGGAATCCGGCGCTGCGCTGCGCGGCTTCTGGGAAAACGCGGTTACCATTCCTGAAGGCGGCAGACCCGCCATCGTTTTTGACTGGTATCGCGGTTTCATCCAGAGCCTGTTGGACAGCGGCGCGTATACGTGGTTCGCCAAGCTGATCGCTATTGGGGAAACCGCGATTGGAATTGCATTGATCATTGGCGCATTTGTCGGTATTGCGGCGTTCTTCGGGGCGTTCATGAACTGGAACTTCATCATGGCGGGAACTGCCAGCACCAACGCGCTGTTGGGGTTAGGGGCGCTGATGCTGATTCTGGCATGGAAGGTTGCCGGATGGTGGGGACTGGATCGCTGGTTGCTGCCGATGTTGGGCACGCCGTGGACTGCGCGGTCAGAAATGGATAGCGTATCGCGTTCTGCTGTCGGGCGGGAAGCAGAAACCACTTAAGCCTGTAAGCCGCCGCATTCGCTCCACATTTGCAATCATGCTAGACTGACATCCACTCAATGCAACGGAGCGAACTATGCGGCGGCTTTTCTATCTCCTTCCATTCTTGCTGCTTTTCTTCCTTGTTAGCAACGCGCAAGCACAACCTACACTGATCGCCCTGAACGTCTTTCTACGTGGCATCCAGTTGCCAGATGGAGTTCGCTACACCGCATCGGTGGTCAAACCATCCGATGACACAGCGATGCGGAACGTCAGCGTGGAGATCACACTACCCGCCGACGCGCTTCTGATGGAAATGCTGATTTCCCGTCAGGTCGAGTTCGATGTCGTCCGACGAAATCAAGCAGGGCAATTGACCCTGATCTGGCAGATTTCGCGTGTTCCTGCGGATGCGCCGCTCGACTCGTTTTCGTTTACGCTGGCGCAACCGCTGTCCGGTGAAGTCGAGTTCTATACGGTATGGCAGAACGAAGACGGGCTACAGCGTGTTGAGAATTTTTATGAAGTGCCGCCGCTTACCGTTGCGACTCAAAGTGAATTCCAATGGGCTTCAACCAATCTGGGCTTCGCTCCTGTTGGTGACACCGGGATACAGATCGCAGCACCGTCGCTCGGTATTCTGTTGACGGGGCGAGTTCTCCCTGTCGATTTCAATCCGCCCGTAGAATATGGCAATCTATGGTGGTGTTCGCTGCTGGAAATCAATGGATTACCCGCCGGAACTACGGCAGACGTGATCGTTCCCCTTCGCCGTTCCCTTGCACCTTTTACGCCTGTGCAACTCTATCAACAGCAGTCCGATGGCAGTTGGTTGGTATTGGATCAGCAGGGAATTGTCACCGCCGATGGACAGTATGCGATGTATGTGCATCCGGGTGGTATTGTCGCCACTGGCGTGCCCGCAGAGTTTCAATCGGAGATTTTGCCCACCGCCGAAATCGTGATTGAGCAGGTTATCGACGTTCGACCACCCGATCCACAGTCGACCAACGCACCGGGTGAAATCGCGGATGGGAGCAGCAATACCATTTTCATCGGGGAAGGTGTGCCGCCAACGGACGTGCCGCCACCTCCCACCAGCATTGGACAGATTACGGATGGCAGCAGCGATACTGTCTTCATCGGGGAAGTTGTATCGCCGACGGATGTGCCGCCACCTCCCACCAGCATCGGACAGATAACCGATGGCAGCAGCAATACTGTCTTCATCGGGGAAGGTGCATCGCCGACGGACGTGCCGCCACCTCCCACGACTGTCGGGCAGATAACCGATGGGAGCAGCAACACTATCATCATCGGTGAGGGCGTGCCACCGACCTTAACAACTGATCAGACAACGGCGAATTTCGCTGACGTGAGTGTCACGCAGGAAGGTACGGTAGTGCGAACGCAAGTTATCAACGCAGTTGACAGCCCCACAATTGAATCTGCGACTGCTGAAGGTGACGTTCAACTCCCAAACAGCGGAACCATCGGACACCCGCCGACCAATGCGGCTGAATCCTCTATAACGGTACCTACGCTCTTCACCATCCCTTCCGTGACGCCTTCACCTGAGAATGGTGTGGGGCAAATCACCGATGGGAGCAGCAATACCATTTCCATCGGGGAAGCCACGCCTACGCCACCGTTCTTTACGGCGACTGCTTTGCCCCAGCCTCCGGCATCGACGCCGTTCACCGCGCCGGTCATTCCTAATCCGTTTGGGCAGGGCGGCGGGCGCTTGGAGATCATCGTCGGGAATTCAGGCGCGATTGTGCAGTGCCAGTTTGGACGGGTGAACTGCGCCAATCTTCAACGGCGTTTGGGCGCGGGATTGCGGTAGAGGTAAAACGTCGAGCGCCATTTGGGGTTACATTTCACAGACTTGACCGTCGCCAATCTAGATCGCGCAGTGCGCGTTTGCGCCGTCGGACTCATGATACACTGGTGGTGAAACTGGTTGTGGGAATCAGAATATGTACGCGCAAGAAAAAACTGGCATGAGCTTGCAGGAATTTATGCAACGCTGGGATGAAATCGGACCCTTTGAGTTGATCGACGGGGAGGTTGCGCCTGTGTCGCCGACAAAGATGTTCGCCCATACCACCAGTGCCAACCGCCTGATGTACAAGATCAATTTGCTTACAGTGTCCAATGGAATGGGCGAGGCATTTGTCGAAGGCACGTTTATCACCGTACCGTCAACTGATCCGAACTGGGTAAAAGGCTCTCGCGTACCGGATGTGATGTATATCAGCGCAGGTCGCCTCTCTGCCTATAAACAGGCAAACCCTGAATGGGAAAGTCACCCTCTTGCGCTGGTTCCTGATCTGGTTGCTGAGGTGATTGCGGAAAACGACAATTACACGGAAGTGATGAAGAAAGTGACACAGTACCTGCGCGATGGGGTGCGCCTATTGTGGTTGCTTGAGCCAGAAACGCGCACAATTACCGTTCATCGCCCCAACAGCAAGCAGATCATCATTCTTTCAGGGGATGACAGGCTAAGTGGTGAAGATGTCATTCCCGGTTTCGAGATTCCGCTGACGGAAATATTTGGCTGAAGCGATCATTTCCCAGATGCTGGGCGAAGTTTAATCTGGATGCCGCACGGGATTTTGAGGAATATTTACGCGACAAAGCTTCCGACTAGAGCGTGTTATGTACTTTGATGTCGAGATTGCCCCTCACCCTGCTTGCGTCGCTCCGCTTCGGCAAGCCGTCCCTCTCCCACGTAAACGGGGAGAGGGACATAGCCCTGGTGATCGCTCCCCTTCCTCCAGCGAAGCTGGGACGCCCGCATTGCGTGGGAGAAGGGCCCGGGGGATGAGGGGGCAAGTGCATAACACGCTCTAGTCGTATTTCTTTGTGTCGTTCTCACAGTTCAATAGCTTTTATCAATCACACTGAGGTTCTGATCAATGGTCGCATATCGTCTGCATGATGCGAAAAAACGCTGGCAGGAAAACGTCGCTCGCAAATCGCTGGAACGAGCGCCGGAGCGCAAGCCGAAGTTCACCACGTCGTCCAACATCCCGCTTGATGCGATCTACACGCCGGACGACGTGCCCGTGACGCAGCCGGAAGGCTACGAGGCAGAAATCGGCTTTCCCGGCGAATACCCGTTCACGCGCGGCATCCAGCCAAACATGTACCGCAGCCGTTTGTGGACGATGCGCCAGTATGCGGGCTATGCCACCGCCGAAGAATCGAATGCACGCTACCGCTTTCTGCTCGAACAGGGACAAAGCGGGCTATCGGTTGCCTTCGACCTGCCGACGCAAATCGGCTATGACGCCGACGACCCGATGGCGGCGGGGGAAGTCGGCAAGGTTGGTGTGAGCATCAGCAGCATTCACGATATGGCGCGGCTATTCGAGGGTATCCCGCTGGATCAGGTCAGCACCAGTATGACCATCAACGCGCCCGCGTCGGTGCTGCTGGCGATGTACATCGTCGTCGGGCGGCGGCAGGGCGTGGAAGAAAGCAAACTGCGCGGCACGGTGCAGAACGACATCCTCAAAGAATACATCGCGCGTGGAACCTACATCTTCCCGCCGAAACCGTCCATGCGCCTGATCACCGACGTATTCGCTTACTGCAAAACCCACGTGCCGCGCTGGAACACCATCAGCATCAGCGGCTACCACATCCGCGAGGCTGGCAGCACCGCCGTGCAAGAAGTGGCGTTTACCCTCGCCAACGGTATTGCTTACGTACAGGCGGCGCTGGATGCAGGGCTGGATGTGGACGACTTCGCGCCGCAATTGTCGTTCTTCTTCAACGCACACAATCAATTTCTGGAAGAGGTCGCCAAGTTCCGCGCGGCGCGTAAGCTGTGGGCGAAGATCATGCGTGAACGCTTCGGCGCGAAGAACCCGGAAAGCTGGCGGCTGCGCTTCCACACGCAAACCGGCGGAAGCACGTTGACAGCGCAGCAGCCGATGAACAATATCGTCCGTGTGGCGTTGCAGGCAATGGCGGCAGTGATGGGTGGCACGCAGTCGCTTCATACGAACAGCATGGACGAGGCGTTGGCGTTGCCCACCGAAGGCGCGGTGCAGGTAGCGTTACGCACCCAGCAGATTATCGCTTACGAGACCGGCGCTGCCGACACGGTTGATCCGCTGGCGGGCAGTTACGTCATCGAGTATTTGACCGAAGAAATCGTGAAGCGGGCGGAAGAACAGATCGCGTTGATCGACAGTATGGGCGGGGCGCTGGCGGCGATTGAGCGCGGCTACATCATGAACGAGATTCAGCAGGCGGC
>DATGQJ010000202.1:0-7260 GCA_035304265.1 Oceanobacillus sp. | reverse complement strand
TCTAAGAAGTTTCCATGATAGGGAGAAGCATCAAGTCACCATTGGGCAGCAGCAAGGACGCAGCGATCCAGCCCGATTCACGTGCGTTTTCCACGTAAATCCAATCGCCTGCTTCGGTTCGCCCCAATGCGGCAAGCAAAGTGCCTTTTGCCAGCGTTGTCGTGGGTGGTTGCGATGTGCCGGGCGATCCGCGCAGGTTGACCCGGTTGATGCTGTCTACAGTGACGACAAGGTAGTCTTCAAGATCGGGATCATTCACAGCCCGGCTGGTCACCAGTGGAATGTCAATGATCTGGGTGAGACAATCGACTTCCTCTTCGCTCAGGCTCAGGCATACGCCGTCAAGACTCTGTTGAGGTGGAACAATGCGGTACGGGATTCGCAGTTCGATACCCTGTCCGTAAGCGACAGAAGGAGCGCCCGCATCCAGCAAATCGCCATTTGTGCCTGATACCTGAACGCTGTCCGCACTCACGGAGATCGTTCGGTCAATCTCGCCATTGTTATTGACATCAAACTGGAGTTGAGCCGTGACATCGCGTGAAGGCGGCTGTGCGCTCTCGATAAACAGGTAGAGGAACCGATCATCCACGAAGGTATGGATTTGCTGGATGTCTACCGAGGCGGATACCGGAGTGGTGTCACGGTCACTTGCGCGAGCGCTCGTCATCTGCCAATCCGAGCGCTCTCCGTCGATTTTGATCCAGTTCAATCCCTGCGGGAGAGGAAGCCAGTCGGTATTCAACAACCATGCGAATACGCGCTGTGCAAACACGTAGTTCCCCGGAAAGCGGGGCGTTGAGCCATCCATCAACAGCCCATAGCCGTTTTGCAGCATTTCTGAATCGCCCAAGACCAGCACGCGCGAGCCTGTAAAGCGGTTTTCGCCCAGCGCTGCGACGTTCAATCTGCCGTTGATGTCTTCACCGGGATTCATTTCCAACGCTGTTGGGACGATTTCCTCATCGCTACGCACATCCGGGAAAACGTCCTGATTGCTCTCGGCATAGGCGGTTTCGGTGTAGAGCAACGGTATTGCCGAGCCGTTGATGCCGAAGGGTTCCACGCGCAGGTGACGCGCTCCCCACGTCCACACAGGCAGATCGTAGTCTACCAGCGGCGCGAGGATGTCATGAGCTACGGCGTCGGGATAAACCGGCATATAAGTGGAGTTGAAGTTGGCTATCGAACTGCTGGTGAACCAGCGATCTGCCACGAAGGTATCCCCAATCAGGATGCCATATGCGCGATCCAGCAACGCGGTCAAGCCGCTGCTTCTGATCTGGTTGCGAACGTTGACCGTCTCAAGATTCTGGTTATCGGGATCGACGGCAAGCAAGAGATTGCCGCCCTGATGCAAATACACCCACAGGCGGGCAACCTGCGCGGGATACAGCCGCCGAAGCGGACCCAGTATCACCACCAGATCGGCTTCTTCGGGGATTGCCTCATTGAGGGTAATACGCTGCACATCGACGCCGAGATCGATCAGCATCTGATGGAGATTGCTGGCTCCCGCCGCGCCGATATTGGTGATCGACGAAGTGGCGATGTCCCGTCCTTCGACAAAAAGCACCAGCGGTCTATCAGCGTTCTGCGCCTGTACTGTCGAGACAATGACCAGTACGGATAATATCAACACCACATGGAAGCGTCGCATCGAAACTCCCTCAGGAAGATTGTCCATCGGTCAGCGTTGCACGGGCGATAGGAATAGTCACCGTAGCCTCAATGCCGAGCAACCACCGAATACCATCGAGCGTGAACTGGATGTTGCCGGGATAAACGAAGTTGGTGCTATTCGGCGGAGAGGTTTGCAATCCGCCGCCGTTGGTCACGAACTGGCGATCTCCGATGAGCAGAATCCGCGCCCCGGTGTCGGGTTTTTCGGCGGCAGCCGCCACCACAAGCTGCCCCGGCGCAGAGTCCTCTGTCGAGTCGTATCCTAAAACGCCGGTTTCCACGTAATCTGCAAATTCAGCCTCGCCATAATAATCATCGGCGGCGAAGACCAGCGGCGTGACCACGTAACTTTGCAGCGAGCCATCAAACTCAATCGAACGCGCTCCGAAGAACGCGAGTTCGTCATCCATTTCAATCAGGCTTGAATCGAGCGCTGTCGTCATGAAGTCGGTGATCAGTTCTGTGGGTTCGTCCTCTGCGAGCAGCAGCACGTCATCTCTGCCGCGAATACCAAAATCCGACCACGTTAGCTCGAAGAAGCCGCGTCGCGCTTGCAGGGCGCGGTTGTTTTCAACCACGGCGACGCCTTCTTCCATTCTTGTCACTAAAGGATCAGCAAACAATAAGAGCTTGCCCCCCTGCGTCAGATATACCCACAGGCGAGCCATTTGTTCCCCCGATAGATCGCGCGTCGGTCCGGCGATCACCACGAGATCGGCATTTGCCGGAATGTCGGTGCGCCAGTCGATAACGTGCAGTTCTGCGCCAAGTTCCTGAAGCAATCCGGCAAGGCGAGATATGCCCTGTTCGGATCGGTCATATGGGCTGGCTTCATTACTGGCTTCGGAGAAATAAATGTGGACTCCTGAAAAAGCGCGATCACTGGTTTGAGCAGCGAGAGTCCCCCCGGACAGAAACACGAGCAAACCGATCACTGGCAGTATGTATTTTTTCATAAGCTCTGTTCCTCCATGTCTGTCATTAGACGTTGATCCAGGGTGTGAGCAATTGTGCGCGAATGGAGGCAGGCGCAGCCAGCCGCCCGACGTTCAAGCGGCGCAGTCGGAGACGGTCAGCAACCCGCATATCGTTCAGCCCTCTTACGGTTGTGAAGGCGAGGGCAAACCCCTCTTTTTCCAACATTTTCACCACGTCGTCGCTGAACCCGCCGCCCGGATAGGCGAAAATCGGCAGCACCTTGCCGATATGACGCTCCAGATCATCGAGCGCCCCAACTGCCTCCGTCCACGCTTCTTGCAAGGTGATCCGATTCATCATCGGGTGGTTGCGCGTGTGCGCCCCCAACGTCACCCCGTCACGATGCAGTTTTCGGAGTTCTTCCCACGAAAGCACGCTGCTCTGTTCCGGCGGTGTCACGCCAAGCCGCATGTACGTATCGGCGAGCCATGCCATTGCCTGCTCGTGAGGCAGGGTTTTGACGTACTCGCGCAGCGTTTTGAAGGCGCGTATCCGCTGCTCCGGCGTGGACAAGTTGACCGTTCCATTGGCGGTTTCGAGCGAAGTCCGGGTCGTCTCGCTAATCGCCTGATACAGCCGATCCCACCAGAAACCGCGATCCTGCTTATCCGGGTAGGCGGTTGGCACGAACAACGTTGCCGGAATGCGATAGTGTTTCATCACCGACCACGCATGGTCGGCGAAGTCCCGATAAGCATCATCGAACGTCACCATGACGGCACGCGGCGGAAGCGGTTTGCCTTGCTCGTAGTAAGCGATCAAGTCTTCGGCAGAAACCGGATGATAGCGTTCGGCAAGATAGCGCATTTGCTCGGCAAAGCCTTCGGGCGTTGCGCTCAACAGCGCCGGACTCAGGTTCGGGTGCGCATCCACCGGACTGACGCGGTGATACGTCAGGATGCGCAGGATGCCCGTTCGCTCAGGCTCGACCATTTCCAGCAGGCTGACGAATTTCGCGAACACAGCGCTGCGGGTCGTGATGGATAGGAACTGCTTGATCAACGCGCTTCCTCCAGAACTAAGCCGAATCTTTCATTTTCTGAGTCAGCTTGCCCAACACTTTCGGAATTTCCGCCAATCCCGGACGGGGATCGCTGAGCGACAAAATGTCATATTTGTAGGTGGGGTTGAACAAGCCGATAAAGGCGGCGACGCCCTGCAACCGACTCGGCATCTTGAGAAATGGATAGCGCTGCTTGCCCACCATCACCGCCGCGATCCACAGCATGTCCAGTTCCAGATTGCGCGAACGAACGCCCAGCTTGTACGTGTTCAATAGTTTTTCGGGGCGTTTTCCATTCAGGATCATGTCCGCCAGCAGCGCGGGAAAATCGACGCCGCTGTGAACGGCAAGCGGCAGCGACCCCCAGACCCGCCCGTTGATTTCCATCAACTTCGCGCCCTGCGAGCCGACCTTGAACTCCACCATTGCCAGCCCTGTCCAGCGGATTTCTCTGAGCAGGCAGGTTGCGTATTCGTACATCTGCGGGTCGAGGGCGACGCTTTCGCGGAAGGAGCTTGCGCCGCCGGTGATCGGAATCTCGCGCAGCCGTTTGTGTTGGAAGGCGGCAAGCGGCTCTCCGTCGCAGGTGAGCAGTTCGACACCATAGCCGACGCCTGAATAGTATTCTTGCAGCAGCACCGAGCAGCGCCCTTCAAACCGCGCCATTTGTCGGACAAGGTGGTCGAGGCTCTCGGCATAGCAGACATTGAACCCTTCGGACGCCTGCCCGGTGTATTGTCTCGACGCCTGCGGTTTCAACACGATGGGAAAGCCCATACCCGCCGCCGCTTCACACGCCTCGTCGGTATTCTTCACCAGACGGGTGCGCGGCGTCGGCACGCCAAGCCGATCCGCCAACTCCAACGTTTTCAGCTTGTCGGTCACGATTGCGAGGCTTGCCGTTTGTGGCAGCGCCAGCTTGCAAATGGCTTCAAATTCCTCGCGCACTTCCACCAACGGCAAAATGATCGCATCCGTCACCGGAATCAGCAGATCGATCCCGCGCTCGCGCACCGCCTTGTAAAGCGCGTCGATCATCCCCTTGGCATCGGTATCGGCGGGCGGGTAGACGAGGGTTTCGCTGGCATAACGCGAACGAAATCCCAGACTGTTCGGGTTCGAGTCTGCCGCGATGACGTGCCAGCCCTTTCGTCCGAGCGAGCGAATTAAGGTGATTGCGCTTCCTCGTCCGGCGTCGGTGACGAGAATTTTTTGGCGGTTGGTGGTTGCCATCGTTCTTTATCTCTTATAGTGTTGCCGAATGATTGCAACTGCGTTCTGCGTGACCACATCTTCCGGCTGGGTTGCGTCCAGCATGGCGAAGTGCGGCACCAGATCGCGCATTTGCATGTATGCCTTACGGCGTTCTTCTAGAATGGGGATCGTTCCCTCGCCTTTCCGTGCCAGCAGCACCTCAGCAGGCGCATCCAGATAGATGAGCAGATTCGGTCTTGGATAGAGATGCTTGAGCACGAAACCGTGAATGCGCTGCAACATCGTCCGTTCCGTGTTGGAATTGGCGATGTCGTAGCTGTAGTAATCCGAGAAGAAGTGACGGTCAAACAGAACCACGTAGCCGCGCTTCTGGTAGTACCACGCCACGCTCTGACGATACCATTCTTCGGTCAAACGGTTCAGCAGATTGAAGGTGGATTTTACGTTCTTCAGCACCCGCTTGACCGCGCTCTTGGGGCGCTGTCTCGTCTGGTTGGGGTCGCGCGGTCCGTGCGTATCGGGCTTCGCGCCCAACTTGCGCTTGACGAAGTGGATCAAGCGGGTGGTTGGCAGCATGTAATTGCTGGCGTCGGCATTGACGCCCATATAGATGTATTTGACCGGCATAGGTAGCGCAGTTTCCAAACGCCGTCCAATTGTGGTTTTGCCTGCCCCATCGGGACCTACAAGTGCCACTGTGACCATAGACCACTATCTCCGTTGCGTTACCGTTTCCAAGATGCGGTTCAATAGCTCACCGCTTCGTTTCCAGACAAAATTGGTTTCCACATATTCCCGCGCCCCTGCTGCCGGAGTCGGCGCTTCGGCAAGCCGCTTGCAAATTAGCGCGGCGTACTGCTCGGCGGTGTCGGCGGTTTCGATGAAGGGACAGTCGCCCGCTTCGGTTCGCAGCCCTTCGGCGGCAACCGCCGATGCGACAATGGGCAGTTCCATCGCCATCGCTTCAAGCACCTTGTTTTGAATTCCGGCTCCAAAGCGCAGCGGCGCGACAAACACCGTCGCTTGTTCCAGATAAGGACGCATATCGTCCACAAATCCGGTGACGGTCACGGACGGATGCTTGCCAAGCTCGACCAGATCGGGCGGCGGGCTGTGTCCGACAATCAGGACGCGCACGTCCGGCACCGTTTTCTGGACGAGGGGCAAAATCGTTTTGATCAGATAACGGGCAGCATCGGCGTTGGGCGGGTAGTTCATCGCTCCGGTGAAGATCAGGGTGTTTTTCCCCAACTGTGGGGAGCTACGCCGCCAGTAATCCACGTCAACGCCGTTGGGCACAATCGTCGCCGGACGATCATGCGCCAACGCCTCACAATCGCGCAGTGACGCAAACAGCACGTGCTCGGATCGGTTGAGGATGCCGCGCTCAATCTGCTTCACCTGCTGGTATTCCACCCAGACGGGCAAGCGTTTTATCGGGCTGGCATAAGTCAGAGTCCCGCGCAGGCGCACCGATGTCGCGTCACACATATCGGCAATGATCGGGGGTGTTTCCAGATCGGCAATCGCCGCATAGGTGTGCTTTCCAGTCAACATCAGCGCGTCGTAACGATCTTGCGCCAGCAGCTTTTTCAACATCTGGCGCATCTGCAAAATGGCGCTGTCCCCGCGCACCAGCCCGATGGCGCGGTGGATGATCTTCTGCGCGATTGGCTGCCCTTTGGTCTTGGAGGTAAAGGTGTAGATACAGTCGGTGTACGGTTGCAACGCCTTTAGATGTTCGGCGTTGAATTTGCCCCCGACAACCGACAGCAGCGTGATCGCGTGACGCGGTGCCAGTTCCTTGATCAGGAAATAATGACGCAGGTAGCCACTGGTCAGCGGGTAGGGAAAAGCGTTGGTCAGGTAGAGTATTTTCATTGCCGCTTCACCACGTTAGCATGTCCGCATGAGTTACCGTATGCCGCCACAGCGCGTAATAACGATTGCCGCGCAGCCAATCCGCCGTCTTCTGATCGATGATCTGCTCTGAAGCGTCAAGGCGTTGAAGAAGCTGAATGATGTACCGAATCCAGCAAAGCACGAATAACGGTTGGGCGGCGTTGTCCGGTATCCCCATCCTGCGCAGATAGGATTTTACGTAAGGACGCGCCCACCCGTTCTTCTCGAAAAATGCCCGGTGGAACGCGCCTACATGATCGCCCGTCTTGCCTGCGCGATCTCGCGCAAAAGCGGCGTAGGTCAAAAAGAAGAACAGGTCACAGGCAGGCAACCCTTCGGCAATTGCCAGTTCCCAGTCGATCACGCCCACCTTGCCCTGTGCGTTGACGATGATATTGGGATGGCTGAGATCGCCGTGTTCAATCACCATTGGCAGCAGCATTTTGGTGAGCGGGGCGATCAAGTCCTCAGTTGCGGCG
>DATGQJ010000201.1:0-2867 GCA_035304265.1 Oceanobacillus sp. | reverse complement strand
AGCATGTGATGTGCTCGACACCCCTCATCCCCCAGCCTCTTCTCCCACGCAAGGCGGGTGAGGGGGAATCTTCGGCATCAAAGTGCATCACGCGCTCCTATGGTTTTACGTCTGCTTGCGCGGTTTTGGCGCGGGACGCGCTCTAGGCGGTGGCGGCGCATCTTCTGAAGTTACTGGCGTTGCGGGGACGGTGACCGGACGAGGTGGAGACGACGCCGCCGCGGGCTTAGAATCGCCGTCATTGCCGCGAGACATAAGCCGCACCACCAAAGCCGTATAGCCTTCCACTTTTTGCTTGAGAATATCCTGCACCGTTTGCACGAATGCTTGATACTCCTGCTCCGGCGCAGCGCCGCCTCCCGGCGGAAGGCTCTGAAGAAAGAGACGTCCGGTGGCTTCCAGTTCGGCAGACATCCTTCTGAAAAGCTGCCACTTTTCGCCATAGCCAAAGGCGGCTTCCCAGCCAACGCTCACTGCAACGATTGCGCTCACAATGGCGGCGGTTTCCCGGTTGCTGCTGTCACGTAGGGTCAAATAAGTGACGACCACCGCACCGGCGACGGCGAGAAAGCGCAGGATGTAGTACATGCTTTTGTAACCGTGCGCCCGTTGATCGACATCCAGCAGTTGTCCAAGCCAATCGTGGGTGAGGAAATATTCCTGTCGCTTATCCGACGCAACAGGGCTGATCGTAATCATCTCCTGAAACAGCTTTTTCTTCTCGCTGTTGTGTGTGAGTCCAAGCCAGATGGGAAGGCTGAGGAGCATTTTCCATATCCAGTTCAGGAGAGGCTTCACTGCCGCGACGATTGCCGCCCCTACGCTTCCCAACCCTCGGAAAAATCGGCGGATAGCGTTCCATACAGATTGCAGCACTGCGCGAACCCGTTCCATGGGCTTACCCCCTGATTTCAAATATCCATTCTCATAATACACCCAATGTCTGCATCGAACCTGCCACGCGGCATAGGATACCAGTACCGTCTTGTGGTACTAAATTTGCAGGTTGAAAACCCTCGTACCTGTTCTATAATTTCCCTCTATTTCCGCGACATTCATTATCAGCAACGATAGAAAGGTCATACGTATCGAGATGAAGATTCCCTTTGGCGGACGTGTTCTCGTATTGGGCTGCGGATCGGTTTCCCAGTGTTTTCTTCCCCTCTTGCTGCGCCACTTTGAAATGGACTTCTCAAAACTGACGGTGATGGACTTCCTCGATCTCCGTCACATGATCCCGGATACTTTGCAAGCAGGCGCACAATACGTTCAGCACCGCATCACCCCGGATAACATGGCTTCCTCCCTTGAACAGCACGTTGGTTCCGGTGACATCATCATCGACCTCGCATGGAATATCGACACGGTAGAGATCATCCAGTGGTGTCATGACCATAACGTGATGTACATCAACACCTCGTTCGAGTTGTGGGACCCCTATGCTGACATGGAAAATAAGCCGCCGAATGAGCGCACCCTCTACGTGCGTCACATGGCGATCCGCCAGCGGATAAAGTCGTGGACAGAGCCGGGTCCAACCGCCGTCGTCGAGCATGGCGCGAATCCGGGGCTGGTAAGTCACTGGACGAAAGTGGCGCTGGAAGACATCACCCATGAACTGTTCAAGCAGCCCAACTTGAATCCTGCACGCCGCGAGTCGCTTGAACAAGCATTGAGCGAAGGCGCATGGAATCAACTCGCCATGAATCTCGGCGTCAAAGTGATTCACATCTCCGAGCGCGACACACAGATCGCCGACAAGCCGAAAGAAGTGGACGAGTTCGTCAATACATGGTCTGTCGAGGGATTCTACGAGGAAGGTATCGCTCCGGCGGAGCTAGGTTGGGGAACGCACGAACGTAAACTGCCAGCGGGCGCTTTCGTGCATCCTTACGGTCCCGGCAACCAGATATGCCTGAACAAAATGGGCATCAACACATGGGTGCGCTCGTGGGTTCCAGAAGGCGGCGAAATCGTCGGCATGGTGGTGCGTCACGGCGAGGCATTCACCATCAGCGATTATCTGACCGTGTGGGAAGACGAGAAGCCGATTTATCGTCCAACGGTGCATTACGCTTACATGCCCTGCGACAACGCCATTATCTCGTTGTATGAATTGCGCGGGCGCAACTACGAAATGCAGCCGCGCATTCGTATCATGGAAAACGAGATCATCAGCGGGAAAGATGAACTGGGCGTACTGCTGCTCGGACACGATCTGACGGGTTGGTGGGTCGGGTCGCAGCTAGACATTCACGAGGCGCGACGGCTTGTGCCCAACCAGAACGCGACGACCCTTCAGGTTGCGGCTTCGGTCTTGGGCGCGGTCTTCTGGATGATCAAGAATCCGCGCATGGGTTACAACGTTCCCGATAACATGCCACACCATGAGGTGCTGGAAGTCGCCAATCCCTATCTGGGTCCCTGCCCGTCGGTGCAAACCGATTGGACGCCGCTGACCAACTTCTACGACGCCTTCGGTAAATTCGGTCCCGCCATACCGTCCCCGGAAGACGTATGGCAGTTCGAGACGTTTTTGGTACGTTGATGGTCTAACGCTTTTCGTGTAATGTGTTGGTGTAGGGGCGACTCATGGGTCGCCCCTACGTGATTCTAGCCACATTTAGGGAGGAACAGACAATGGCATCCCGGCAAGACTACATCAAAAAACTGCGCGAGTTTCCCGAACAGCTTGAGGCGCGTGTAAAGCCGCTCACCGACGAGCAGCTTGACCAGCGCGAGGCAGAAGGCGAATGGTCAACCCGCCAGATCGTCCATCACCTTGCCGATTCGCATATGAGCGCGAATTTCCGCTTCCGTCTTCCCTTATCAGAACCACCCATCCCCAGACTGCCAACCTACGATCA
>DATGQJ010000200.1:0-10359 GCA_035304265.1 Oceanobacillus sp. | reverse complement strand
TCCAGACTGTGGTGCTGGATCGTCGCACGGGTTTGCTGGCAGACAACAATACGCCACCAGAACAACGCTACGAACGGGTTTATCAGGTGCTTCCGCAGGAAGCCCGTGATTGGGCGATCCGCAACGGCATCCCACAGCCGCCGATTGGAGCAGAACTGATTGTCAATGAAGGCGATTCACGTCTGCGCCTGCTCGAACCCGATCCCTATACCGTATTCCAGATTTCGCCCATCATCCCACTGGAAGCCCAGCGCCTTCGCCTGACCGTCGGCGCACCACCCGGCACTCGCGCTGTCACTTACGCGCTCAACGGTACGGTGCTCGGAACCGCCGAAGCTGCGCCATGGGAACTCTGGTGGACGCTTGAACCCGGCGAGCATCAACTGGTCGCCACCGCAACTCTAGCCGACGGCACGCAGCAAACCAGTGACCCGATTCCGTTCTGGGTCACGACCTACGCTCCGCCACAGTCCTACACCGAAGAACGCCCATAATTGCAGATTTTGTTGCGCGTCTTCCAATATTGCGGCATTAATTAATCGTAGACAATAGCGACTGCTGCAACGACTGGTCGTGATGTCTCCTTGATATAAGTAAGGGAGAAAGAGAACATGATTGCAGAATTCAGAAAGTTCATCTTACGCGGCAACGTTGTCGATCTGGCAGTAGGTATCATCATCGGAGCAGCATTCACGGCAATTGTCAATTCACTGGTCACGGACGTACTCACGCCCCCGCTTGGTTTGATCACCGGCGGCATCAACTTCAGCGAGACCTATATCCTGCTTCAACCGGGCGACCCGCCCCCGCCGTATGCCTCGCTGGAAGCCGCGACCAATGCGGGCGCAGTCACCATCAACATTGGCTTGTTCATCAACGCGCTGATTCAATTCCTGATCACGGCAATCGCCGTCTTCTTCATCGTCAAAGCGGTCAACACCATGAACGAACGCTTCAGCCGCAAGAAGGAAGAGGAAGCAGCGCCAGGCGAGCCATCTACGGAAGAAAAACTGGTTGCAGCCATCAACCGCCTGAACGAAAATCTCGAACGCCAGCAGCGATAATCGGCTGGCAGTCAGCCGTCGCCTTTGGCACAAGTGCGACGGCTGACTTACTCATTTCCCTATCCAAAAGAAGCAGATGCCAGCAACGTTTGCGGGCGGAAGCTGAGGAAACACGGACCTCTGTCAATCACTTGCCCGGTGGTCGGCAGTTGGCGGGTGTTCTTACCGTTGGCGTCGGTAACGTACAGGTGCAGTTCACTGCCGTTATTGTGGACGGCAAGATAAGTAAGCCTCGTGCCATCAGGCGACCATGCCGGGTAGAAGACGTAGCTACCGCGTCCATTGCGGGTCAGGGGCACCGAGAGCAGACGTTGCAAATCGGTGAGGTAGAGGTTTCGGTTGCGCCCGATGTATGCCAGCGTATGGTCATTCGGTTTCCATACTGCCTCAGTAGCGGAAGTCAGCAAGCGGCGGAAGTTTGATGCATCCATACCCATCGTGTAGATGTCGCGCACGCTTTCCTGAGCATTGCGAGCAGCACTGACCAGAATCGTGCGATCATCATAGGAGAGATGCGGCGCGGTGGTATATAAGCCGCTAGAAAGCCAGCGTATCCCACCCTCCGGCACGCGAACAATCCCGATGCTCAGGTTGGACATGCTGTAAACGATCACCACCGCCGCCGTGCCGTCATTCGAGATCGTCAGGCTGTGGACACGCCGCCCGCGCAGGTCATTCATGATTTCATGCCTACCATCCGCGCTGATGACGTGAAGCTGCCCCTCGTGCATGAAGGCAAAGTGTTCACCGTTGGCAGAGCAGGCGAACCCCGAACGTGCGTCGAAGTTTGAATCGAGCGGATAGCTTTCATCACGGTCTAACGCCGTGATGTGCAGGGTAGCGACGAGAGCGTCATCCCGACTGGCATAGACAATGTAGCTATCAGAAGGCGACGCAGTGATATTCCAACCGCGCACGACCACCGCACTCATTGCGAAGAATGCGCCTATCAACAGCATCGCCGTCCGAGCTAACGCCTGCGCCATCGCTACTCCTTGCGCCGCCAGACCTTCGTGCCCTCCTCGAAAGAAGGTGCGGGGAAACTCACCAGATCGATTCGCCATGGCGTGAGTTTCAGCAAGCCGAAGTCTTCATGCTCCGGGCTGCCGAACTCCAATGCCGGGTCATACCCTAGTGGTGGCGGTGTGGACTTGAACAGTTCCCAGATACGGCGTTTCTCGTCGAGATCATCCACCCACTCGGCTTTACAGTCGGCATAAACCGGCGTGTGGATATTGGCGATATACGCCAGCGACACGTAAGGGTTGCGCTCCAGATGCCGCGCTTTGTGCGAACTGCGGTGCGTGGTTATCCAGCCCGTCGAGCCTTCCCAGATGGGATGAAGGACACGAGAACGCGGGCGATTGCGGCTGTCTACCGTCGCCACGTTGCACCATACCATTGTATGCACCCGTTGGATGAATTCAGCTTCAATTTCCGAGAAGTCTGCGATATTCAAAGCGTTTCTCCTATTGATGCAGGTGATTGATTGCTCAGTTATCCCCGACTGCGCGTTGGCTTGCCTTTCGGAGCGCCAATCGGGGTATATTCCCAGTCCTTGCCAAATTCCTTCTTGGCTTCAGAACGTGAGATCACGCGAAGCTGGGCGTTGTCATAATTGAATGCCCCTGTGTAGCCGCGTCGTTCTTCCAGTTCGGCTTCAGCTTCTTCGCGGGTGTTGTGTTTGCTCACCACTCGCCAGATCGTTTCGTAGTTCCTTTGCACAGCGACACAGTAGTATTCACCCGTCTGACTTTTCTTGCTCATCGTACCTCCCAATACAACTTTGGACGAAAACAAAACAGTGTAAGAAAAGGAACCTCTCACACTGTTCAGTCTTGGGCATTTATGCCGCTTGCATGATGACGATCCGGCTGATTAATGAGAAACAATTATTTGTATACCTTAACTATTCTTTCACATTTTGTGAACGCTGTACAGTGTCAAACTGATGTCCGCGCACGAAAGCTGACGATAGTCGCAATGGCAAGGACGCCAACCCAATTCGCCAGCAAATCCGAGAGGGTAAGCGTGCGCCCATCGATGAACTGCTGCGAAAACTCGGTTGCGGTACTGAGCATAAAGACCATGCCCACTGCAAGCCAGAAGGCAGCTTCAAAACGCAACCGCAAGCGCAGTGTCCAGTAAACCAGCAGCGTCAACGAGCCAAAGAGCGCTGCATGACCAATCGCATCGCCAACATCATTGCCGCCAAGCAGGCGGGCAAGCGTGCGAACGAATGGAAAAGGCTGAGGCAAAGTCGTGAACAGAATGACGACGGTTGCCCATATCAGTAGTAAGAACCAGCGAGGAAAACGGTCTAGAAGTCTCATAAATAGTGACTCTACAATAAATTGCAGCTCGTTGCTTGACGCTTGCCCTACGATATTCCGGGGAACCGATGACATCATCTATCGAAATCGTTCAATCGTCTTTGGAACATGTTGACGCTCTAGCAGAACTTCAGCGGCTCGTTTTTCCTTATCTGCTGCCGGACGAATGGTTCACGGCAGAGATGTACCGCTCGCACATCACGGTATTTCCAGAAGGGCAAATGTGCGCGTTGCTGCATACTGATGAAGGCACAATCGTTGTCGGCGAAACTACCACCTTTCGCACCAACCGCAGTTTCGAGGGCGACGTTCCGTATTATTTTGAGGTCATCGGCAACGGATACCTGACCACCCATGAGCCGGACGGTGAATGGTTGTACGGCGTTGATGTCGGTGTACATCCCGCTTATCGCAGGCTAGGCATCGGTTCCCGGCTTTACGAGGCACGCAAGCAACTGGTCCAACGCTTGAATCTGCGCGGCGAATTGGTTGCAGGGCTGCTGCCCGGTTATGAAGCGTACCGGCAGCAGATGAGCGTGGATGCTTACGTGGAGCGAGTCGTCACTGGCGAACTGGTCGATCCCACCCTGTCCATGCAGCTACGCAACGGTTTTCAGTTTCGACGGCTGCTCAAAGGCTACATTCACGACCCGCGCTCGAACGATACCGTAACGCTCATCGTCCGCGAAAACCCGCCCTATGTTCACGAGCCAAACGTCGGGTAAATTGCCCCATACGACGCATATGCTACCATAAGATCATAGACGATCATCTCAGGAATACAACCAATGAGACTTCCACTCCTTTCGGGTTGGGAAAGCACACGTGACGACCTGCATCGCGCTGCGCAGGTGATCGGGGCGCTCAAGAAGACCATTGTGCCGCAGCAGGTGAACGCTTTGCACCTCAGCCTGTTCGTCTACTCAAAGGGTTTGACCACAGGAAAGCTGCCAGAAGGCGGCGAACTCGCGCTCAACTTTATAGACCAATGTGCGGAATATCATTCAGCAGAGGGAGCAACAGAGACTATCACGCTTGCAGGAAGTAATCCTGCAACCCTCGCTTCAACGCTGGTTGAATTTACAGCGAATGAACAGACGGACACCTTACCGCTTCCATCCGATTCGACTTCCCCGTTTCAAATCGATCCAACTGCCGCGGCTGATTACGCGCGAACCCTCTACACCGTATACACGGCGCTGGCTCGTTTTCGGGCGCGTCTCTTGGGGACGATGACGCCGTTGGTGGTGTGGCCCCACGGGTTCGATCTGTCGTTCCTCTGGTTTCACGGCAATGATCTGGACGAACACAGCCAGCCTCACCTGAATTTTGGGTTTTCACCGGGAAGCCCCGGCTTTCCACGCCCTTATCTCTATGCCTATGCATATCCTTCACCTGATGATCTCACATCACGGACGCTGCCATCTCCTGCGCGTTGGTTTACAGAAAGCTGGAAAGGGGCGGTAGTGGACTACGATAACCTCACGGATGACGATCCCGAAAACCAGATTGAAACCCTTGCCAGAAGCATTTATGCAACTCTGTTATGACAAGCTATGGGGTCACAACGGTTTTGTAGAGTTTATACAAAGTCAATAAAAAATCGCGGCGATTGGGTTTTATCGGCTTGGCATTTATCACCTGCAAATCTATAGATCACACAAATTTACCAAGTGCCGCTGCATTGAATCTTGTGTAATTGATCCAAAAAGTGTATAAAGGAAATTGGATTTTATTTTCTCACTTATCTGATAAATTACGCGACACCATTTTACAAAAATACGAGCCGTCCGGCTCTTTACAGTATTGGAGACCAGAATGAGTGACTTGACTGATGCCCAGCTTGTGGAGCAGTTGCGGGAGAATGATTTTGAAGCTCTAGGATTGTTGTTTGACAGGTATTATCCACAAGTTTATAGAACCGCAATGGCGATCACCCGCGATAACGCGGTTGCAGAAGACATTGCGCAGGATTGCTTCCTCAAACTTCACCAGTATGCCAACCGAATTGATACTTCACTCCCCCTCGCTCCATGGCTTTACAGGGTCACAGTCAATTTAAGCTACACGTGGATCTCAAGACGCAAGAAGCGCCGCATCTCGCTGGAAGCACTGGTCGATCAATTGATGAGTCCATCGTGGCACGCCCCGGATCACATGGCAGAACAAGGTGAAACGCAGCAGCAAGTTCGTCAGGCAATTAGTGAACTTCACTTTAACCAGCGCGTCGTAATTGTGTTACACTATCTAAGTGGCTTAAGTCTCGAAGAGATTGCCGAAATTCTGGATTGTCCAGTCGGCACCGTGAAAAGCCGCCTATACTACGCCCGCGAAAACCTACGGCGTCGTTTAGGTGAAAGCTACCGGGGGGTAGAAGTTGCACACGGATATGCAGGAATCACAGGATAAATATTTAGACGAGTGTATCAACAGGGCGCTCAGAAGTGATTGGAACATTACGCCGCAGCAACAGCAGCGTGCCTGGGAAACTCTACGCCGCAAGGCAGAACAACAACAGATACTTCCACCAGTTGTACAGCCGGTTTATGTACGAGCATGGAAGCACCTGTCTGTTTGGGGCAAGGCACGGCTCGTAGGGTTGTTCCAGTTTGTGTTCGACGATACCGCTTATCGCCGAGCACACCACGGTTCCCCCACAGCGCTTCGACAGCGCCGCCCACACAGCACATTTGCTGCTGCTGAACTGATGCTGTGCGCTTAGCAGGACTATTGTACCCAACGTACCCCCACCCCAACCCAATAGAACGTGTTATGATGGGAAGGTGAAAAAACTTAACACTCTCCCGTAGTTTCTACGCGCAAATTTGCGGTTATACTGAAGAAGTGGAATCCAGCGTTCAACGGATGACTCTATGGCTTCAATGCCCCGTATTCTAACGGTTGACCCAACAGGTGGCGTAGCGCGAGTGGTTCGCTCCGCGCTCAATTTGATTGACCGCCCTGTAATTCAGGTTGATGTCCCCAGCGGTCCGCAAGCGCTTGAAGAAGTGCTGCGCGGCGAATTCCGGTTGGTCGTTTCGACACTGGATGTCGGCGACAACATGAAAGGCTTTGAACTCGCCATTCGTGTGAAACAGGCGCAGCCAGAAACCGGCATGTTGCTGCTTGCAGATGTCAACGACCCAGAAGATCTGGATCAAGAGACACGGGAAGCCTCGCCTTTCGTGTACCTGCGCCGTCCGGTAGATCCGCATCGCTTCATCCGTATCCTCGGTGCGGCGTTGGATGGACAAGACCTGCTTAAAGCAGTATATGCTCCAGTGACAACCCGCGAAGCCGGATCAACCGATCTCGGCACCATTCCGCCGCTCGACATCAATGCGTCGCAGCGAATCATCGATTCCCTGCTCACCGATGTTGGCGCAATGGCAATCGTCGTCGCTAATCGTGGCGGTGAAGTGCTGCTGGAACGCGGCGCGGTGGGTTACATTGACAGGGAGCAGTTGACCAGTGTGCTGCTGCCGACGGTCAACACCACCATCGAAATGAGCCATCTCGTCGGTGGACGTGCTTCCGCGCTGCAAATCTTCGAGGGCGAAAGCTATATCATTTACGTGCTTTCGGTGGGCTATCACCATTTCGTGTGCTTGGTCTTCGATGGGCAGGTTGGTGGACGGCAGCTTGGCGCGGTCAACCGTTATGGTCGGCGTGCCGCAGAAGACTTGATCGCCATCATCGGTGCGAACGCACTGCGTATCGAACGTCCGGCGAAAATCGAAACGCCCACCAGAGTTGTCGAGGAAGTTGAAGAGGTCATCGAGCCTGTGGCAGTCCGCGCCGAAGAATGGGGCGAAGAGATCAAGCCACCGCCTGAACCTGAGCCGCTCAAACTTGACCCAATTGAAAACCTTGATGTGAATCTGTTCGATCAAAAACAACTGGAAAAGTTGGATGCCTCCATAGCGGACGACCTGTTCGATCCCGACAAGTTGGCAGAAATCGCCAATGAAACGCGCCGGGATCGCGGACCGCTATCCTACGACGAAGCGCGTGAACTCGGAATTATCCCTTAGCGCCGCTTCGGTAGCGTGGGATTTGGGAAACTGTTACAATAAATTTCGACGGAGTTCGCGTGTAGGGGGCGCAACGCTGCGCCCCTTGTCATTCATGGCGCTATGGCAAAGATTAATCCCGAAGACAACCTCGTTGGCAAACAGTTAGGCGATTACCTGCTCACCCGCGTATTGGCAACAGGCGGCATGGCACGTATTTATGAAGGTGTCGATCAAAAACTGGGTCGCCATGCTGCGGTAAAAGTCCTCGACGCCGAAAAGATTGTCACCGACGAGACGCTGACGCAGCGTTTCCAGCGCGAAGCCCGCGCGGTTGCCAAGCTCGAACACCAGAACATCATCACCATTTACCAGTACGGCGAATACGATGGCTTGTATTTCCTTGCGATGAAATTGATCAAAGGCAAGGATTTGGCACACGAACTCAGCCGTCTGCGCCGTGCTGGAACCACGATGGAAATTGGGCGTGGGATACGAATTCTGGAACAGGTTGCCGCCGCGCTTGACGTAGCACACGAGGCAGACATCGTTCACCGCGACGTAAAGCCGTCCAATATCCTGATGGATCAGAACGATCATGCCACGCTGACCGACTTCGGATTGGTACTTCAGCCTTCGATTGACACAACCTTCGGCACTGCTTTCGGCACACCGCGTTACATCGCGCCAGAACAGGCGCTTTCTTCAAACAAAGCCCTTCCACAGAGCGACATCTATTCTCTGGCGGTCATCGCCTACGAAATCCTGACGGGGCAAACGCCTTTTTCCGGCGATTCGCCTATGGAAATCGCGCTGGCGCACATCAATGACACGCCGCCATCGCTGAGATCGATCAACCCGAACGTCCCTGAAGCTGCCGAACGTGAAGTGCTGAAGGCGCTCGACAAAGACCCGCTCAAGCGCCATCGCACCGCCGGAGATTTCGTCTCGGCGCTCAAACGTGCTTATCCCGAACTCGAAGACCAGACAGCGGTGCAGCTTCTCCTCACGCCCGCCGGACCCGATCCATTTCTGGAAAGCTGGGACGATGTTATCGACCTTTCATCAACGTCCAAAAGTCTGTCGTCACGGCAGAGTCAGTCACGGAAAACGCTTCCTACCATGCTGGCGGTACTGGTGCTCGTCATTCTGGTGGCGATTGTCAGCAGTGTCGTGGTACTGACAAGCCAAACGGAACAATCGGAAGCAACACCTTCAGCCGAAGCAACGCCATCCACTCGTCCAACGGCTGAACCAACAGAGGTTCAGGAAGTTGCGGTTGTTCCAACGGACACGCCTACCCCTGTCCCTACGGAAAGCCCTACGCCTGCGCCAACCACCGCCGTGCCAACCGCAACGCCAACCGAGGCGGTAACGGAAGCACCCACTGCGACTGAGGAAACGGTTGTTTTAGCAGCCGTCGCCGACCTGCCGGTGACGCTCAGTTACACCGATACCGCATTCACGATCATCAACAACGGTGATCGCGATCTGGACGTAAGCACGCTGCAATTCCGGCGTGGCAGCGACGAATTCAGCGGGGAAGATATTGTGCGCCGAGTCCTGCCTGCTGGCACGTGTTTCCGTTTGCAGTTGCAGGGGCGACAGAGCCAACTGGCGGAAGGATGCGGACGGCTGCACTCCGAGACGTTGTTACCCGATCCGTCGCATTTCTTCTGGCGCACCGAACCGGTCAATGCCGAAGTTTTCGAGATTCGCTATGGAGGCGAGATCGTTGCCACCTGCCCAACCGTGTCGCGGGCAGGCTCGGATAACTGCTCGTTCAATCTTCCAGCACCGCTCGGAGCGTAATCACGCTGATCTCCGGACGACAATTGAAGCGAATCGGCATACTGGTCATCCCCAGTCCACGATTGACGTACAACAACATCTCGCCGACGAGATGCAGCCCGATCACGTAGCGTTCCCCATAATGCGGCAGCCCAAACCGCACCAGCACCGGCAGGCGAACTTGTCCGCCATGAGAATGTCCGGAAAGTTGCAAGTCGAAGCGTCCGGTGGCTGCGCTCACGTCAGCGAAATCCGGCTCGTGTGCCAGTAAAATCGCCGCGCCATCTTCGGGAAGCTGATTCATCACGAGGTCGAGGCGGGCGCGTTGACGGTACAGACTATCTACTCCGGCGACGTGCAACCTTGCCCCGCCTCGCTCCACCGTATGCACCGCATTATTGAGATTGATTAAGCCGCTTTCATCGAGAACGCGGCGCACCATCAATGTATGCTCTCGCTGGTCATGGTTGCCCATCACGGCGACTTTGGCATCTCGCGCCTTCAATTTACACAGCGGAGTGATCAGATCATCCGCGTTGAAAGCGATCCTGTGCGAGACAAAATCACCCGTCACCACCACAAGATCGGGATTCTGAGCGTTGACTCGCGCAACGATTTGCGTCAAGCGTTCCCGCGTCATCACCCCATCGACGTGAATGTCGCTGAGTTGGACGATGCGATAGCCGTCAAATTCACGCGCAAGCCGCTTCAACGTGAGCGTGATCGGCGTGACATCGACCCGCGCCGGTTCGACGTAACGGGCATACGCCAGCGCACCAACACCTGCAAGGGCGGCAGAGCTACAGGCGACTACCGCACCTTTCAGCCAATTTACTTTTGCCAATCCGTTTATCCTCTACAACTGCGGGATCAAGCCTTGCAGCGTGGTCAGCAGTGCTTGTCCGGCGATGAAGAACAGCACAACCGTACCGATAGCGAGCACCAGAATACTGATGAAGTATGCAAGGCAGCCCTTGAACGTCCCAAAATCATATGCTTCGCCGATTTTACTGGACGTTTTGCCGGAAACATAGAGGCTAAGCAGAACGAGGGGGATGACGATACATAAGACAATCGGGGAAAATTCAGCGACAATCGCGATGGCGATGGCAATGTACGAGATAAAAAAGATGATGGGCAGCCATTTGTGATAGTAAC
>DATGQJ010000199.1:0-3374 GCA_035304265.1 Oceanobacillus sp. | reverse complement strand
GAAACGGACACGACATTGTCGTGTCCCTACGTCATATAACGTTTTTCAATATACCGAATGATGCGCACAAAAGGTAGTTTTGGACAGCATTTTGATATGCTTCCCCGGCAACCTATCGCACATGTAGGGACACCGTCGTGTCCGCTGCTTTCAAATAGAAGCAATTTGGAAGACGCTCACTCACTGCTAGATTTCTTGAGTTCTATCTCTTTCATCCGCCTCTATCCCGTTCCTCACTGTTATGTACGGTAAAACCCCGTATACTGGAAAACATACAAATCATTTCATGATGGAGTTTTTTCCGTGCAACGTTACATTATTGAAGATACCCGTCATGTCCCACCTTTCAACCAGCCAGCCAGCCAGTTGACGATTGGCGTTGAGCCGCTGAAAATTCACCATGAGAACATGTTTGCCCGTTACTTCAAGCAGTCGCTTACACTGGCAAACATGATCCCGCATACCCGCCGTGAAGAAATTCGCACCGTTCAAGGACCCGCCATCGTCTACTGCGACAGTCTGTGGTTCGATGATGAATTCCTTGCCTATTTTATGGACGCGGCAAAGCAGACCGGACGTGCCTGTCGCGCCGCCTTTCCAGCCGATGACCGCGCGTTCCGCACCTATACTTTGCCGCTGTCCACCAACTTTGAACGTGGCGTCGATGCTGCTGGCAGACCGATCTATCTGGTCGATCTGTGGTACTTCCCGGCTGGCTATACGCCTGACATCCTGCCGATTGTCGTCCCCAGCGACGCCGAAGAAATGGGCTTCTACAGCGTCCCCGACTTCATGACCATGGAACAAGGCGACCTGACGCATTACGGCACGCTCCGGGCGGTCTGTTCCATCGAAAGCTGGGTACACGTCTATTTCGCAGGCATCATCTACGGCTTGTTCGGACGCGGCAGCCGCTTTGACCGCTACGCCAAAACCCACAATTTCTACAGCCTCAAGCTGATGTGGCGGGCGATTTTAGAGCAGCGCCAATTGCTCAGTTCCCGCGAAGTGGTCAAGGTCGGCAAAGGGACGACCATTCACCCCACCGCCGTCATCACCGGTCCCGCGTCGATTGGCGATAACTGCACGATTGGGCCCGGCGTCTTTATCGACAACTGCACCATCGGCGACAACGTGACCATCGACGACGGCTGTTCGCTGATGATGAGCACCATCGGAAGCGGCTGCTTCCTGCCTTTCCGCGCCTCGCTGTACCTGACTGCGGTGATGGAAAATTCCATCATTGCGCAGAACACCTGCCTTCAAATGTGTGTGATTGGACGCAGCAGCTTTGTTGGCGCAGGCAACACCTTCACCGACTTCAATCTGGTGGAGCAGAAGCCGATCCGCGCGTCCAACATCAACGGCGTTTTAGAGGACGTTGGTCAAGTGGTGTTGGGCAGCGCCATCGGGCACAACTGCCGCATCGGGTCAGGCATGGTCATGTTCCCCGGACGCATGATCGAGTCGGACGTGGTGATCGTGGCGTCGCCGCAGCGCCGGGTTTTGAGCCGCAACATCCTCTATGAAGAGAGTGACCATCACTACGTCAGCGGCGCAAGCAACCACAAGCGCCACTACCCACGCCTGCAAGAAGTCGAGGAAGAAGGCGAAGATAGCTGGTAGACACAGTCCGTCTACGCTTGTTTCCCCTGTAACGATTCTGTCGCGCTGCTGTCACGACAGGTTCCTATACTGAGCATCAGGGATAAGCCTCTTTCCCTGTGCAGCCTGTGGCTGTTTCCTCCCCAACAGGGAAGGGGCTTTCCCGTTTTTCCCACGTCTCTGGTTGGGAGAACACGCATCGGCGTTCAGTATCCTGTGAGATGGCATGAAGTCGGAATCGCAAGCGACCAAAACCCAGAGTCATCCAACCCGTCAAGCAAATCAGGATTTACAGCAACAAGGCGAAGAACTCGCAGCACCTTTCAACCTCAACGTGGTGTCTCGTGAGAATATTTTGCAGCTTCAGCGAGTCATCGGCAATCAGGCGGTGCAGCGGTTGATGGGCATCAAACAGATACAGCGAGCCGATGCGCCGGTTGCCGAAAAGACCAGTCAGGGATTGATGGAAAAGGAATCGAGCAGTCGATTCGCTCAGACCATCTTCGACTGGACGCAAGACCCCGCGAACGCTGAGAAGCCAATGTCGGAGTTCACGACGGTGTTGGAAACGGCGCTGAACGTCGAAATGGATGCCGCTGGCGTGCCGCGTGTTTACGTCCATTTCGAGACGCTTGATGGGGCAGTTGCGCAGTTTGTCAGTGGCGAGTGGATCGTCGAGTTGGATTGTGATGAGACGTTCGGCGGAATACTGCAAAAGGTGGGTGATTTAAGCGAAGATCAACTCAGGGAAGTGGTCGATACGTTCTTTCATGAAGCGCGGCACGCCGAGCAGGACTTCCTGATTGCGCGGTTGCGAGCGGCAAAAATGCTGGATGCCGGGCAGACCGAGGATCAGATCGCGCAGGCGCTGGTAGCCGAGATGGGCATAAATGACTGGGTTGCGATGCAGGCTGTCGAGAATCCCTTGCGAGACGCAGATGCTGATACGCTGAAACTGATCGAAAGCCTTGAGAGCAGCATGTATGGCGAGGACAGTACCTATCGCGATATGGTCTATAACATGTACGACGCAGCGGTCAAACCAGTCTTCGCGACGGCGGAAGCAGTACAATCGGTGGTTCCGGGAGACTATGATGGGCTTGCTCCTGAGGAACAGCAGAAAATCAAGCCACAGGTCGGATTCCTGATTCCACTGATGGAAACTCATTTCGGAGAACTGCGCCGCTATCGCGACACGATCCTTCAACCGGAGGCAGAACGGATCGTTGCACAGCCGATTTCCATTCCGCCCGGCAACAATGGCACGATGCTCGGTCATCTCAATGAGCTTATTTTTCGCGTGAACACGATTCTTCGCTTCCAACCGTTTCCGGCTGAGCCGATGCAGGCACTGGAAGCTGCGCTGCTCATCCAGATGAACGCCAAAGAAATCAAGTATGAACTGCGACAAGCCGATTTGGATTTGCCAGAACAGGTTGACGCGAACAACGCGGGACAGCAAGCAGGCGAGGCATTTGCGGAACTGGGGCAGCAAGCGCCGTGATGTCATAGGATAGGTGTTGACAGTTCAAGCGTTCTGCTGCTATCGTTACGGCATGTTCAAAAAGCTACAAGTCCTCTAGCCAGCGCAGGCTGGCAACTCCCCACTTCACGCGGCGCGAAGATCGCGCAGGCGTGTTTTTGCTTTCACGTTTAACCTTCATCATTCTGGGGAGAATTCACGTTGACTACACAATTCACAATCTACGAACTGCCGTGCACGCTGTTCTATCGCGCCAAACCGCTGTATGCACCAGCACCGTTTGATC
>DATGQJ010000198.1:0-3690 GCA_035304265.1 Oceanobacillus sp. | reverse complement strand
CCCCAGCCTCTTGTGCCTGAGAACTGGTTGACGGGCATCAATTCAATCGCGGTAATGCCAAGATCGACAAGTTCATCCAGATAAGGAATTGCGCCGGTGAAAGTCCCTTCAGCCGAGAATGTACCGATGTGCAGCTCGTAGATGATGTATTCCTGTAGCGGGACACCGCGCCAATTCTCGTCGTGCCACTCGAACTGCCGATCAACCACCTCCGAAGGTCCAAAGACACCCTCCGGCTGGCGATAGGAAGCAGGATCGGCACACTCGTCGTTGCCGTCCAGCCGGTAGCAATATCGCTGACCGGAGGCAACATCGGATAGACTTACTTTGTGGTATCCCCATTCATCCCGTTCCATAGATATGTAACGGTCACCAAGCAGGTGTAGTTCAACCTGCCTGGCGAATGGCGTCCACACTCGAAAATGACAGGTGCCATCGTCATGAAGCACAGCGCCCAACGTTGGTTGCCAGTGATGCATCGTTGTTTCTCCGGGCAAAACCATCAAGGCGCAAAGACCACGCGCAGACAGTCTTCGTATTTGTGTTTGTACAGGTCATATCCCTTCGGCGCGTCATCGAGCGACATCCGGTGCGTGATCAGGCGCGATGGATCGACTTCACCACGCGCGACCCGATTCAGCAGTTCGCCGGTGTATTTCTGTCCATGCATCTGTCCCATCTTGAATTTGAGACCCTTATTGAATGCCGCGCCCATCGGCAGCTTATCGAGCAAGCCTGCATACACGCCCACAATCGAGAACGTGCCTCCTTTTCGGCACGCCTGAATCGCCTGTCGCAATACATGGGGACGATCTGTTTCCAGCCGCATCGTCTGCTTCACTTTGTCGTACATTCCCGGCAAGCCCCCGGCGTGCGCTTCCATCCCCACCGCGTCAATGCAAGCGTCCGGTCCTCGTCCCCCGGTCATCTGCTTGAGGATTTCCACAACATCGTCCTGTTCTTCGTAGTTGATGGTGTCGGCATTGGCGAATTCACGCGCCATGTTCAGGCGTTCAGGGAAGCGGTCAATAGCTATCACGCGCTCCGCGCCGAGCATGTAGGCGCTCACCATCGCGAACAGCCCTACCGCGCCAGCGCCCCACACGGCAACGATGTCGCCCGGTTGAATATCACAGTTATCGGCGGCAAAAAATCCGGTTGGGAAGGCATCCGAACAGAACAATGCCTGCTCATCGGTCACGCCATCGGGAATGACGAATGCGCCGACATCCGCAAAAGGAATACGGATGTATTCAGCGTGACTGCCCGCATAGCCGCCGAACAGATGAGAATAACCGTAGATTCCGGCGGTGGAATAGCCAAACGCCGCTTCCAGCATGGCAGCATTCGGGTTGGTATTGTCGCACAGGGAGTATTGTTCTTGATGACAGTAAAAACATCCCCCACAGGCGACAATCGACGGGACAACCACCCGATCCCCAACGCGCACGTTGTAGACCTGAGAACCCACTTCCACCACTTCGCCCATGAACTCATGACCAATGATGTCCCCACGCTGCATGGTTGGGATATACCCATCAATCAAATGCAAATCCGAACCACATACTGAAGACAATCCAACACGGATGATGGCATCACGGGGATTCAGGATTTTTGGCTCATCCACGTCCACAACGCGCAAGTCATTTGCGCCGTACCAGCATACTGCTTTCATTCCGCCTCCTTATGGACGATAGGGACCATGCGGCTGCCCGTCGTTGGTGGCAACTTCACCCGCTTCTATCAATTGTTTGAACTGGCGAAGGGAATGCGCGACCTGAGTATTGGGGTCTTCGCCAAACATGGCTGCAACTGCTGCACCAATGGGACCGGCAGGTGGTAGGTACTCGATCTTCACCTGTATTTCGGTTCCTCTACCGCCGGGGGCAGGACGAAAGCGCACCGCACCTGCGTTTGGTACCGCAGCGCCTTCAACTGAACGCCAGCCGATGACTTCGTTGGGAATTTCGTTGATGATCTCGGCATCCCATTCGATGTTCATTCCAGCAGGCGCTTTCGCGACCCAGTGGGAGTGGATATCGTCGTCTTGTACCTCAACCGCCTCCAGATGGCTCATAAAATTGGGCAGATTCTCGAAGTTCCGCCAATACGAGTAAATTTCCTCTATTGGTGAATCAATCGTGATGGACTTTTCGACGCGGAAACCCTGTTGGTGTGGCACCGCGACTGCTTTCTCGTTGGTACGCACCGCGCGATTCGCGCCAATGGCTTTTAAGACAAGGCTGATGCCAGTGACACCCTGCGCGATGACCCCGCCACCAACCAGCATCATGATAAGCCCACGCACTCCGCCTCGAACCAGTCCAACGCCGACGAGAATGCCACCCACTAACACTGCCAGATAACGCCCCTTGCGACTCATATTCGGGTAACTCAGAGGCTGCTCATGATGGATACCACGACGCAGTTCTGTAGTTGGTTGAACGACCATTGGCTTACTCCCACAGCATTGCCGACACAAAACATTACAAAATTCATTATACATACGATTTGTAATGTTTCCAAGTCACGGAGTTAAGAGGCAGATGAATGTTGCGCGATTAGTCTGTTATGTGGTTCGCCTGTTTGATTTGGAAACTTGTAAATGCGGTTCCGGTCACTGACGAGGCGGGGTATCGTGTAGAGAGGATTTGCCGTTTATCAAAAGAACCGACTGCCTTAGAACCACCATTATCCCCAAGATGATGCTGATCAGGATAACGAAATTGAGCGAAAGCTGAATGAACACAGGCAAGAGCGCGATAACAAATCCAGCAAGTGCGGTCACTGCCAGCTTCTGAAGATGTCGAGTCTCCAACAAAGCAACGACCTCATCCCCGGCTTCGCCGGAAATTCTGGCGCGAAACCGGGACAAATCCCACGCCGCCAGATTGGTTATGAGTGCAAGCAGAGGTATTACGACTGACGCTTGAGCTAGACTTCTCAAGATTGTCAGTATCAGAAAGGCGAGAAAGAAGACTGTCCCAAACGCCCTCACTTCCCTCATCTCTAAAGCAAGCCATGTCACCCCAAGCCCGAAAGCGATTAAAGCGAAGCCATACGCCTGCACCGCCGTATAGTCGAGCGCAATGACAATACTCGTCACGATGATCAGCCCCGAAAGCGCAATTCTGGTCATCCCATTCGCATCCTGTAGTTGTGCATCGTCAAGGGTTGCCGCGCCAATGTCTCACGAATAACTGCCTCAAGCGGCGCCGTAACCTGCCAGTTGACAATTTGCGCTCCGCTTTGGCGCACCTGACGCAGCATAAAACTGCGCTCGGCGGAAGCAATTCGATAGGCTGGACTGGAGAAGTCACTGTACAGCGCCGCTTCGTAGGCGATGGGATCAGGGCTGACGACCAATACTGCGTATCCATAAGCACGCATCCGCGCAATCGTAGGGATGTCCTGTGGAATCAACGGGCTGATCAAGACAAGCTGGGATTTTGCCGGGAACAGGCGTGTGGGCAGATGGGTCAAGTTCTCCAAAGCATAGTTCATGCCCGGCGTGGCTCTTGCTAATTCATGAAGAATTCTATTCCGCTGTAGTCGTCCATATCCCGGATAGACCCTGCCAATACCAGAGCCATAGACCAGCAGACTCACCCGGTTGCCATCGTCCAGAAAATTTTCGGCAAGGGCTGCGGTTGCCCGCACCGCGTGTTCAAACAAAGAATCCCCGTCCCC
>DATGQJ010000197.1:0-3675 GCA_035304265.1 Oceanobacillus sp. | reverse complement strand
TTGCCGTTCGCCACAGTTGCAGCCAGTCTCGCCCAATCTCCTCATAATCCACATGATCCCGGTGCATAATCGCAAAGGTGGCGCTCAAGCTGCATCACGACGGCAACACTTTGGTGGGATCGCGGTGCGTCTGGATGATGCAGGCATCGGGGAACACTTCGAGAAGTATGTCCAAATTGAACAGGTGAAAAGGTGACTTCACCACCCAGTGTTGAACGGGCTGCTGCCATTGCAGAATTTGAAGCTGCTGTTTGTAATACCGATAATCAGAGATTGCACTCCGTGATAAATACCACTGAATATAGTTGGGAATGATGCCACGTCCATGATACGCCAGATGGTGCGGTAGCAGGAAGATGCACTCTTCCGGCTCGCGGGCGTCTGCCTGATGAATGACACGGAACAACGGCGCGACAAAGCGACTGAGTTTGACCGTGTTATCGGCGAGGCGAATGCGTTGCTGAATTTCGCGCTCATCTGCCGTGAGCGGAAAGGGTGATAAAAGCTGCCAGAACAGCGGAACGCGCATACTGGCGTCCTGCGCGAACAACTTGTGCAAAAGCGTCGTGCCTGTGCGTGGCAGCCCCAGAATGAAGATCGGGCGCTGTATCGGCACATCGAGAATTTCGGGGTGCTGTTTGATCAGTTCTACGTGACGCAGGCGGTTGGTGAGAATGCGCAAGAATTCCTGCCGCATTGCCAGCCGTCCGAGCAAACTTAAGCCATCGGCACGCTCAAAATTCTGGATCAGAACACGGTAGTCGTCCAGAAAGGCACTATCCCCCCAGTCAGAAAGTCCGGTCTGGCGGGTCGCCTGCGCGATCAGCGAATCTGCGTTAATCGACGCAGTTTTGAGATGAAGCACCTCCAGCCATCTGCCGAACCGATTGAGTAATCGAATTGGAAAAGAAAGTTTGAATTGATCGAGCGTGGTGATGGTGCTTGTGTCAGCCATGTTCTCTCATGATGTACGGTGGTTCATGCTCTTATTCTACGGGTATTCGAGCGTAGGGAGAATGAATATCATGAATATATGGTTTATGGGTGCAAAATGAAATCGGCAACCTCATCGAGTGGCTCTAGTGCAGAAATTTCTCGCGCAAGGGCGGAATCAGGACAGGCGACCCCATAACGGTTGATCCAGATGGCGCGAATATTGGCGGCACGTGCCCCCATGATGTCGGCAGACCACGAGTCGCCAACCATCACCGCTTCGTGACAGGCGCAGCCAAGTTGTTGCAGCGCGGCGTCAAAAATGCGCGGATCGGGCTTGGGCACGCCTACCGCTTCGGAGATGATCAGCGCGTCGAACAAGCCTTCCAGCTTCAGGCGCTTCACTTTGCCGATTTGCTCCTCGACGGTGCTGTTGGTCACGATGCCGATTTTGAGGTGATGCGCCCGTATTCGTTCCAGCAGCGCAATCG
This sequence comes from Oceanobacillus sp., assembly GCA_035304265.1. Classification (GTDB taxonomy): domain Bacteria; phylum Chloroflexota; class Anaerolineae; order Aggregatilineales; family Phototrophicaceae; genus Flexifilum. The sequence goes on along the minus strand of DATGQJ010000197.1, from coordinate 2,251 downwards.
CCCCCGCCACCGGACGCTCCGCGCCAAGATATGATTGGCGGTAAAGCGTGGTGACTTCCTGTGCTGTCGTCTGGGAAATGGATTCGCCGTAGCGCAGGAATAGCTGGCGAAAACGCTCCATACGCGCTTCGCCCAGCGTCATCGAGCCATCGAGCACGTTGAGGTGGTAGCGTTCGAGTAGTTCACGGTGTTGGCGATCCAATTCTGCAAAGGGAACGTGCCGGAAACAGTCGTACCGCATCTGTATCGCTGCCAACGCGGTTCGAGAACTATACTGATGATCGACAAGCGTGTCGTCAAGGTCAAAGAGAACGGCTTTGAGGGGCATGTTTATGCTTATTCAGTGAGCGTAACTGTTTTTCCCTTCGAGCGTAACTTGTCGAAGTTAATGCTGCCGTTAGGATTTAGCGCATCACCAAGCGAATTTGTCAAAACCACATCTTCCCAATCGGATTCGTCAGCCAGTTTTTCCAGTATCCACGCAGCAACTTCATCCTGACGTTGTTCAGGGAGTTTATGAAGTTCGTCAATTGCTTTTTGGAGCAGCTTGGTCATATCGAAAACCCGTCTCTTGACTTTCCTCTATTTATAATAGCATTGATCGCTACGACTCCCCTTCGTCCGAAAGCTCATAGCGCAAAACCAGCATATCCCGTATCTGGATGCCGTTTTCGTAAACCGGAGACGAGAAGTAATTGAAGTAATCTTTACGCACCGAATCCATGCGAAAGCCGCACTTCTGGTAAAAGGCGATGTTGTCCAACCCTGCGTTCGCCGTGCCGACGCAAACCGCTGCTACCCCACGTCGTCGCGCCTCATCGAGAATCCAGCGGATCATCGCCTTACCATAGCCCTTACCGCGTAGGGTTTCGGCTGTCGCAATGTAGATGATTTCGCTCTCATCCTGTGCCCAACGCATCACCGCCGCGCCAACGGGCGTATCGTCGTCAAAGGCAAGGTAAGCGGTGTTGGCGCTGTCGTTAATCGCCCGCACGATTCGTTCGTCCCCTTCTTCCGCATCACGAAGAAGGGGAACAAGCGCATCAACATCACGAGAAGGCACAAGGCGCACGGAAAGCATCAATCCCCGCTGGCTTCCTCGGCGAACATCTCCTTCGCCTGCTCGACGTAGCTTAAGGACTGATGACGGAAGTAGGTGTTATAGAGTTCGGCGTAATGACCGCCCTGCTCCATCAACTGCTCGTGATTGCCCTGCTCGATGATTTTGCCCTGCCGCAAGACGACGATGCGATCTGCGCTGCGAACCGTGCTCAAACGGTGCGCGATCAAAATTGAGGTGGATTGCGACAGAATCATGTCGAGCGCCTGCTGAATCTGCATCTCGGTGAAGGGGTCGATGCTCGCCGTCGCCTCGTCCAGAATGAAGATCGCCGGACGCTGCACCAACACACGCAGCAGGCTCACCAACTGGCGCTGCCCCATGCTCAGACGCGCTCCTCGTTCGCCCACTTCGGTGTGCAATCCTTCGGGCATGGTTTCCAGCCACTCGCCCTCGCCGATGCTGCGAGCTAACGCTTCGATCTCCTCGTCGCTGGCATCCGGGCGGGCGTAGCGGATGTTTTCCATCACCGTCCCGCTGAAGAGGAAGGGCTGCTGCGGCACGACGCCAAGCTGCGAACGATACTGCTGCAAATCGAAGCTGCGGATGTCATGCCCGTCGATCAGCAGTTCGCCGCCCTGAAACTCGTAGAAACGTTCGATCAATCTGGCAATCGTGCTTTTGCCCGCGCCCGTGTGTCCAACGAAGGCAAGACTTTCACCGGGTTGAATCGTCAGGTTGAAGTTTTCCAGCACGCGCTCGCCGGTTTTGTACTCGAAAATCACATCTTTGAACTCGATTTTGCCGGTGAGCTTCGGCACAGGTTTGTTGTCCACCTGCTGCACCATGTTCTCAGCATCCACCAGCGCGAAGATGCGCTCGACAGCGCTGAAACCCTGCTGAATCTGGCTCCAGAACGCCGACAGGTTGATAAACGGAAACCAGAAACGGTCAATGCTCTGGACGAACAGATACCACGCACTGATGGTGATTGTGCCGACCAGCGCGAACTGAGCGCCGACATAGGCAATCCCCGCAATCGCAAAACCTGCCAGCATATTGAGCGCAGGGAAGATCATCGCCAGAACAAAGCCACGCCGCAGATTGATGATATAGGACTGGCGGTTGACGGCGGCGAACTCGTCGTAAATCATCGCTTCCTGACGGAAGTTCTTGGCAACGCTGATTCCA
>DATGQJ010000196.1:0-3381 GCA_035304265.1 Oceanobacillus sp. | reverse complement strand
AATCGTCTTTCACGCGGCAGCTTACAAGCACGTCCCTATGCTGGAAGACTATCCCGCCGAAGGGGTGCGCACCAACATTCTGGGTACCCGCAACGTGGCTGAACTTGCTCGTGATTTCGGTGTGGAGCGTTTCGTCCTCATTTCAACCGACAAAGCCGTCAATCCTTCAAGCGTGATGGGAGCAAGCAAGCGTATCTGCGAACTTCTGCTGTATGCGCTGGATTGCGAGGGAAAAGGCGATACCATCTACACGTCTGTCCGGTTTGGCAACGTGCTTGGTAGTCGTGGGAGTGTCGTGCCCACCTTTAATCGCCAGATCGACAGTGGCGGTCCGGTAACGGTTACAGACCCGGAGATGACCCGTTACTTTATGAGCATTCCTGAAGCCGTGAACCTGATCATTCATGCGGCTGCGATGACCGAAGGTGACGATGTGTTCATCCTCAAGATGGGGGAAGTCGTCCGTATCGTCGAACTCGCTGAACGAATGATCCGGCTGCGCGGCTTGCGTCCCTATAAAGATATAGAAATTCTCTTCACGGGGACACGTCCCGGCGAAAAGATGCACGAGGAACTCTTTAACGAGTTTGAATCGGCTGTCGAGACCAAGCACCCGCACATCATGAAGCACAATACTTGGCCCCGGAATTTCGATTGTTCGACTTTCAATACAAAGCTGGATAGACTCTTGCAGATGGATTTTGCAAGTGTTGAGAATCCGCTTCAAGAGCTTCTGCGCGTCATCAACTCGACGCCGGAAATCCTGTCCATCGCATCAGAGACCAGCAGTTAAACCTATGAGTTCTTCGGAAGAAACACGACCCATACAAGCCATTACTGCGGAAGAAGTAAACGAGACTTTCGCACCAGTGCGCGAAAAGCGGCGGCACCGACGTAAAGGTCCGCGCTTCTTGCGCCGCCTGCGTAAACGGTTCGGTTTACGGGTGAAGCTGGTCAATGTGCTGATCATGCTGGTTGCAGTGATCGTCGTGGCAGGCGTGGCAGCGCTAGCACTGGTCACGGATGCCAACAACCGGGTACAGTCGTCGCTTGCTGGCTTGAACCGTGTCGTGAATTCCCTCTCCAATCGATCTGGAATTGAACTGACCCTGACGGATTTCGAGCGACTTCAATCCAGCGTCAACGATCTGGTCAACACGTTGGCGAGTGCGCGGCGGCAGCTCTCTTTCTTGAAGCCATTTACCTCGCTCAATCAGGATGTGGAAGCAACCCTGGCGTCTCTTGAAGCGGCGCAGTCGCTTGCGCTTGCAGCAAAAGATACTCTGACTGGCTTGCAGCCAACACTCTTTTTTCTGGTTTCCGGCGAACGAGATGAGACCGTCGTTGCGCAGATTTCCTCTGGCGAGCGAATTGTGGAACTATTGCGCATCGGACGCAGTCGCTTTCTTTCGGCGGAGAATTATCTGAATCAGGCGCAGCAGCAGATCGACAACATCGCGCTCGAAGGGATTTCTCCACAGTTGTTCCTGAATGTCGAAAATCTCAGGCGTTATCACGAGCAACTGGTCGGCATCAACGAAGTGCTCAAGCAAGCGCCGGAATTCCTCACCGAAGCATTGGGGCTTTCGGGAGAACGCAGCTACCTGATCTTGTCTCAGAACAGCGATGAGCTTCGCCCTTCAGGTGGTTACATCAGTACCTTTGGCTGGATGAGCGTGCGGAATGGGCGGATCACCGATTACAGTTATAGCCCAACCACCGCAACCAGCCCCAATCCACCTTCGACGGGATTGAGCGAATCAATGGCAGTGCCGAATTGGTGGATCAGTTACAGCCAGCCAATTTACGCGGCGTGGGATGGAAGCTGGTATGCCGATTTCCCGTCCACGGCTGAGATGGCGATGTGGTACTACAACAACGGACATAACCCACAATCGCCTGTGAACGGTGTGATCGCCATCGACATTGTGGGCTTCGAGACGATTCTTGGCGCGTTGGGAAGCGTCGCCGTGCCGGGATACAACCGCATCGTGACCCCCGATAATTTCCGAGAGGTCGTGTACGACATTCGCGCTTTTGGTGAAGGCGAAGCGCCTCACAAACGCTTTATCGCCACCCTCTACCAGCAGATTTTCACTGACTGGCAGGAAACCAGCTATGACCCGGAGCGAAGCGCGATGCTGCTGGGGGCGCTGCTGCAAGCCCTTCAGGAAAAGCACATCATGATCTATCTGAGCGACGACGAATTGAACCGGGCGATTCACTTGCTGGGCTGGTCAGGTGCGCAGACGCCGGTCAGCGGCGAGGACTACCTGATGGTTGCCGATGCCAATCTGGGCAACAAGTCAAACCGCTCGATTGCGCGTCAGTTGATTTATGACGTTGCCATTCAGGAAGACGGCACCGCACAAAGCCGCGCAACGGTGGCTTACGATTATTCCGCGCGTCGTGCCAGCAATGACCCGGCAGTGAACCCGGAGTATCACGGACCGCTGGATTACGACAACCTGATGCAGCTTTTTATTCCAGCAGGCAGTTCGCTGATCTCAGCCGAGGACGTGACTTACGAACCCACCATCGTCGCAATTGACGATGCCACCATTATCGTCTCGCAGGTGACGGTGCCCTACGACGGTGGTGAGCGGTTCCAGTTTTCATACCAAACCGGAGTGGTGACGACGCAGGTCGGCGACTACTCGCGCTATCGGCTGTTGGTGCAAAAACAGCCCGGTACGCTCGCCGATTCGGTAAGCGTGCAGATCACCCTGCCGCCGGAAGCGCAAGTGGTCAGTGTGTCACCCCAACCCAGTGCCAGCTACAACCTGGATCAGCCGATCTTAGAATTCCAATTTGCGTTGACATCCGATCAGCAAATTGAAGTGATCTATACACCGAACTAACGGTATCGTGAAGGCTGCCGGAATATCTAATTCCGATATTCTGGCAGCCCACAACTGGTAAGTACCAACTTCTTACGTTACCCCTCATCCGTTAACCTGTTGCTCATTCAGTTCTATCGCAATCATCTCCATTTCTTTTGCGTTGTTAACGTAATTCTAGCATTTGCCCTGATACACTAAGCCTGTGACGGAACAGGCGCTGGCTTTGCCATGCCCTGAACGATTTTTTTGTAGGAAGGGAGTTGCAGCGTGAGTGACGAAGAAACTCAGGTGAGTGATGGGCAGGCTGCCGAGCAAGTCCAGGAGCCACCGGAGACGGAATCGACTGACTCCACTGCCGAACAGGAAGAGACCGTGAGTCTGGCAGAATATCAGAAATTACAGGCACAGTCGCAAGAGTATCTGGAAGGCTGGCAGCGTGCGCGTGCCGAATTCACCAATTACAAGAAGCGCGTTGACCGTGATATGAAAGACAGTTACCAGAATGCCGCGGGCGACGTGATCAAAAGCCTGTTGCCGG
>DATGQJ010000195.1:0-3451 GCA_035304265.1 Oceanobacillus sp. | reverse complement strand
CAGGTGTTCGGCGCGGTGTGACAGGCGTGCGTGCTACCGTGATCAGCGCCCGAAGTGTGGGCATGGGAGCGCGGCGCAGCATTCCCAACGCTTCTGCAATTGTCAGGTCTTCGATTGACCGTTCGGTGTCGATGCCCGTTTCCGATGATTGCAGAATCGCAGAGGGCACGTGGCTGTATACCCAATCTTGGTCATCATCTTCGTGCGCTGCTGCGCTGGCGATGAGGTCGGCATCTTCAGCACTCAGTCCGGTAGGTGTTTCATCCTCAGGAACGTAGACATCGGACTCCTGATCTTCGCCTAACAATTCGGCGAGGAATTCCGCCTCATCCTGTTCCGTATATTCCTGAACGCTGTCGTCTTCCTCTTCAAGTGCAGTGTAGACGGGTGTTTGATCTTGATCCTCATCTACAGGCGTGAACGGCACGTACTCGTCATCCGATTCTTCAGTGTTTTCATCGGTGGACTGAACGCCGTCACTTGAGACTTCCTCTTCAAGCGAAGTATAGATGGGTGTTTGATCTTGTTCCGCTTCGTCATCGACGGGCGTGAACTGTACATACTCGCCAACCGATTCTTCATTGTTTTCATCGGTGGACGATTGGCTAAATACCCGCATCGGAATCGCGGGACCTTCTTCCAGCGTTTCGAACTCGATCCATTCCGTGTTGTCGGCTTCAGGGGCAGATGCCTCGTCCAAATCGCCAAAGATTTCGGCGGACTCTTCCTGAGATGGATCAGGTGTGATGGAATTGTCGTCCTGCTGCGCCGGATTTTCGTCGTCGCGTTCCGGTTCGTACATAGTGGTTCTCTACTCCGGTTTTCGCCCTTTAATTGCCAGATTCACTGTCGAGCGATCCGGCGGCTCGTTAATCACGTTTTTACGGTCAAAGTAGTTTAGCACTTTCAAGCCGAGATTGATCGGGTTGAGCAGGCTGCCGTCGTTTTTGTCGAAGGAAGTGCGGTCAGCCGCGTTCGCCATCGACTCCGGCAGCATCCCGCTTTCCAGCAGGGGTTTGCCGATACCGTAGACCAGATTGTGAATGAACGGGAAGCAGTAATGGGTGAACGAGCGTTCCTCTTCCACCATGAAACCTGCGTTTAATACCGCCGAGCGCAGTTCATCGCGCTTGTACAGCCGCACGTGATTCGCCCAGATTCCGGCGAACATACCATGTTGGATGTGAGTCTTAAACAGCGTTTCCAGCGTCTTGTTGATCGGGTCCCACAGGAAAGGGTAATTGGCGTTGGGAACGGTGATCGCCACCACGCCGCCGGGTTTGAGGACGCGATAGACTTCTTTGAGCGCTGCGACATCATCCTCGACGTGTTCCAGAATTTCCGAGAGAATCGCCGCGTCGAAGGTTTCGTCTTTATAGGGCAGGGCGTAAATGTTGGCGTTGTTGAGCGCTATATCCGGCAAGTGCCCGACGTTGCGCTTCGCCTTGAGGATCACATCCCAATCGAGTTCCGCGCCGACCAGACGACATTTGCTTACGTAGCGGATCATGTTGAGGTAGAAACCGCGTCCGCAGGGCATATCCAGAATCAGCTTGTCGTCGGTAGGTTCTACCCAGTCGAACACCGTTTGCACCCGCTTTTTGAACGCCATATCCGCTTCGTTGCGCGTCATGTGCGCGATCAACTGCGGATCAACTGCGGGCGATTTTTGCGCGGTCTCTGTGTCAGGATTGTGCTGCGTAAGCATAGAAGAACTGCTCATAGGTATCGACGGTCTCTTTGAATGAAAACACCTGCTCGATGAACGAACGCGGCTTACGGTACTTTTCAGGGTGATCGAGCACTTCCACCAGCGCTTCGCCAATCGAGCGCCAGTCCCCCATTGTAGCCAGCTTGCCCATGCCCGTCATCTGGACAGGAACACGCCCGCCGGGTGTATTGGTCATCACCACTGGCGTGCCCGAAAGCATGGATTCGACCTGTACCAGCGCAAAGCATTCGGAATCGCTGGTCAGCGCCAGCACATCACAGGCGGCATAGAAGTCTGCCATATCTTGCGGGTCTTCGCGCAGCCCCAGAAAAACCAACTGCTCGCGGTACTGTTGAACGAGGTGCTGCTGGCGCTCCCACATGGATTCGTATTTGATGTCGTATTCTCCCGCGAAAACGACACGCACGTTGGGGTATTTCTGGTTGACCACTTCCAGCGCACGGATCAGTAAATCGGGACGTTTTTCTTCCACGAAGCGCCCTGCGAAGCCGATCACGGGTCCGCCATCCTTCGACCATTCGGCGCGTAATTCTTCCACGCGCTGCGGGTTGGGCAGGGGCATTTGAATTGGCGGGGAATTCGGCGTCACCTTGTCCATGAAGGGTTTCAGATAATACGAATTGTCCGCGTAATCCTGGCTGTAGGCAAGGACGCGCGACGCCTGCCGCGCCGCTATTTTGTACATCCAGAACATTGTGCCTTGTATCACGCGGTTCATCAATCCCTTCGGCAAGATCAAGTCGCCATGATGGGTAATGACCAGTTTCTTGCCTGTGATTTTCGAGAGGAAGGCGATTAACGCGGTTTCCAGCATGGGGGTGTGGATGCTGACGACATCATGTTCCTTCATCAACTTGTACGCCGCCCAGGGATAAGCGGGCATGATCATGCCTCTGCTCATGCGGATCGGTGCCCACAGCCGGACGATGCGCACCCCTTCGTGCATCGTCACATCGTCGCGTGGCAGATCGTTTCGGTAACGCGCCGTCAACACCGTAACTTCGTGACCGCGCCGCACCAGTTCTTCCGCCACGCGCTGAACATGGATGGTCAAGCCCGTGCGGTGCGGAAAATAGTAGAGGAGGCAGATGAGAATTTTGAGCTTACGCTCCCGTGTTGCTTCCGTCATGGTTCAAACCTGTGATGAAGTCTGTATAAGTCGTGATGACACGTCATTGGTGTTTCTGTTACATACTTTCTCACGACGCGGGCGTGGGCGGATTTTCCACCGCTCGAACGCCCTGCGTTAATTGTTCCAGAGAAACCCCTTCCTGAATGAAACCAATCACGCCCAGTATCGCAGTGATTCCCAGATTGAGCGCGTGAACCACCAGCGCGAACGCGGTGGCAACCTCTAATGGTTCGCCGTAGCCCATCGCGCCCAGCGCCAGCAGGATCGATCCCTCATAAGGACCGAGATTTCCGGGCATTGCGGGTACAGCCACCGCAATCGACGCCGCCGCTGTGAATAGGCACGTCACTGCCCAGTCTGCCCGTTCATAAAACGCCAGCATCAGCACGTAACCTGACGCGAGCGAAAACGCCCAGCTAATCGCCGTCCACAATAAGGTATTGAACAGCGCAGTTGGACGGGTGAGTGGCAGTAACCCATCGAGAAAATGACCGAGAAGGGCTGCCACATGCCAGCGCTGCAACAGCGGAATACGGGCGGTCAATGCATCCAGCAGGCGCAGGGCGCGGTCACGTTGGCTTGCCATC
>DATGQJ010000194.1:0-7919 GCA_035304265.1 Oceanobacillus sp. | reverse complement strand
CGACGGCGGTAATCGTCGCTTGGCGAGCGCTCCACACGCGACCCTTCGCCGCGTGCGCGTTCGTTGCGGTCAAACAGCGAACGTCTTTCCGGCTGCGCGGTCTCGATCATCACCTCGCCGTTCTCGTCGCGATAGCGGATTTCGACAGGCAGCGGACGATCTCGCAGAATAGCGTCCACCGCCGCCGCCACGTCTTCGTGAACGATGATGCGGTCACGAGTCTGCAACTCGATCAGCACGTCGAAGGTCGGCGGTGCTCGGCGCTCCAGAACCGTCTTCTGCGTTCCACGCCGCCGCGCCTCTTCGTCCGAGAGAGTGACGGACTGAATGCCGCCGACCAGATCGGACAGCGTGGGATTCAGCATCAGGTTATCGAGCGCGTTACCGTGCGCCGTACCGATCAACTGGACGCCACGTTCGGCAATGGTGCGAGCGGCGGTTGCTTCCAACTCACGCCCGATCTCGTCGATGACGATGACTTCGGGGTTGTGGTTCTCCACCGCCTCGATCATCACTTCATGCTGGCGTTCCGGGTGCGAGACTTGCATACGCCGCGCTTTGCCAATCGCGGGGTGCGGCACGTCGCCATCACCGCCGATCTCGTTGGATGTATCCACGATCACGACGCGCTTAGACTCTGCCAGTACGCGGGCAGCCTCGCGCAGCATGGTGGTCTTGCCTACGCCGGGTGGTCCCATCATGAGGATGCTCTGCCCGGACTCAACCAAGTCCTTGATGATGTCAATTGTCCCGTAGACCGCGCGTCCCACACGGCAGGTGAGACCCACGACCTCATGCCGCCGGTTGCGAATGGCGGAGATGCGGTGCAGCGTCCGCTCCATTCCGGCGCGGTTATCGGCATCAAACACGCCGATGCTGTCTACAACGGCATCGAGTTCAGCGCGGGTCACTTCTCCTTCAGAAAGTGGAACTTCCCCGAAGGTGTAACGGGCGGTTGGAATTCGTCCGAGGTCGAGGACAATTTCTAGAAGTTCATCGGTTTGTCCGAGTTTGTCCAGTTGTGTATTGATGTGCGGGGGCAAAACCCGCTTCAATTCCTGAATATCGTCGGTTATCCGTAGTTCTACCATCAAGTAGAAGGCTTCTCCTGATTCGTCAAATTCGAATTATTAATGGGTGATGCGTGTGGCACGGCTTCCAGCGTTTTGTGTACCAGTGGGGCAAAGTTCGTCTGGCGAACGCCCGCCGCAATGTGGCGCACCATTACTGCCTGCTGCGTCCACGCTTCAAAACCCATATAGCTCAGTGATTCGGTCAGCCAGTCCTGATAGCGCCGCACGCACACGTAAACGGGTACGCGCTCAGCGCGGGCGGACTGGGCGATCACGCCCGCAATGATAGCGGTTGCCTCACGCCCCAGCACGTCCGGGTGCATGTAAGGCATCAGGTAAACGCCGTTCTTGCCTTCGGACATGGCGATATATGCCTGAACACGGTTGCCCTTGCGATAGACCAGTCCCTTGCTATCGCGCGACGGGAGGGTAATCGGCTGTACCAGACGCGGGACGATGTTGCTGTAGAGCAACTGAATGTCCATCTGGTCGTCGTCGGTCTCTTCGGCAAGATCGCCTGTGAGTTGGCTTTCGGGCAACGGCTCGTCGGTCACGCCCCGCCGCCAGATTTCCTGCCGCGCGTAGACGGCGAAACCGGTTTGACGCATGGTCACGAATAGCGGACTGCCTTCGTCCACCTCGGCAGTCAGGATGTGCGCACCGCGCCGCCCTGCTTCATACGCCATCGCGTCCATGATCGCCAGCCAAGCCGTATCGAGCATTTCCGGCTCCAGCGGCGGCGCAACGTAGATAATCTGCGCCAGATGATCGTCCGATTTCAGCCGAAACTGACCCATCACCTGCTGCTTGCCTGCACGTCCCACCAGCGTATACAAGCCACGCTGCGGCAGGAGGATACTCGAAAACAGGATGTTGCCACCCGCATCACGGGTGTAACACAACTCGCTGTCGAGCATGATTCCTTTTTCTGCCAGCCGCCGCACCAACGGAATATCAACGAGCTTGGCAGTATGCACATCATAGCCGCGCATCAATTCCTCCCGGTTTTGGTTGAGCTTGTGGCAAGCGAAAGAAAATGGGGAAATCGGACAAGCAGATTAGACGCTCAGTTGTTCGTATCATCAGATTTTATTCTATCATTGTTCCCGAAAATGGCAATGGTTTTCGGGTGACCCTTAACCGACCTTTTAACAATATGGTCTATTTTGATCCTACCGCCATCTGACGCTTTCTGTACACTCCATTTATACACAACACACAAAGTGAGACGAAGATATGCCGAAGCAGTATGCTACGCTTCCCTACAATGAAGTTCGACGATCTGACCGGGCGGTTGATGATGAAAGCTGGATTGTGGACTTTCTCAAGCGTGCGCCGATAGGCACGCTTGCCACGGTGTATGACGGACAGCCATTCATCAACAGCAACCTGTTCGTCTATGTCGAAGCACAACACGTCATTTACATGCATACGGCACGGGTAGGACGCACCCGCGCGAACGTGGACAATGATGAACGGGTATGTTTCAGCGTGAGCGAGATGGGACGCTTGCTTCCGGCGGACGAGGCGTTGGAGTTCAGCGTTGAATACAACGGCGTTGTGGTCTTCGGCACGGCGCAGGTGGTGAGCGATAAAACCGAGGCGCGACACGGGTTACAACTGCTGCTGGATAAATACTTTCCGCATTTGCAACCGGAGCGCGATTATCGCCCGATTGTGGACGAGGAGCTAGTGCGCACGACGGTTTACCGGATCAACATCGACTCGTGGAGTGGTAAGCGCAAAAAGGTTGAGGACGACTTTCCGGGGGCGTTTACCTACCCTTATACCTAGTATTGCTGGTTGGTTTCGTGGTCTGGCGGATACGGTAAATCAAAAATCCAGCAGTGCCTGCGAGGACGACAATCGCCACGTTGCGCAGATTGAGGGTGTCTTCCTGCCTGCTTTGAAGGGACTGTTCGACGAAGCGTTTGGTTTCGATGAACTGGCGGGGGACGACGCCGTTGGTCAGTTCCATAAAACGATCATAATGCGATTGCGCCTGAAGGTAGTCGCCGCGTTCCAAGTAGTTCGCTGCTAGCGCAAGGTGCGGAATTCCATCATAGGGGTCAAGGTTGATCGCCTGTTGATAGTCCGCTTCACCAAGCGCCTGCATGTTGAGCGCTTCGTAGTTGACGCCGCGATTGTAGTAAGCGATGGAGTTGTTGGGGTCAAGTTCAATCGCGTGGTTGTAATCCGCCTGCGCCAACTCGTATAAGCCCAGATCGGCATAGATGATGCCGCGATTGGTGTAGGCGGAACTCAAGGTGTCATCAAACTTGATAACGGTGTTGAGATCAACCAGCGCTTTTTCGAGGAGATTGAGATGCCAGTACGCAAGCCCGCGTTCATGGAAAATCGATAGTCTGTCCGGCGCGAGCTGTGCTGCGCGTGCGAACGGATCAATCGCCTCATCATAATCTTCCTGTTCGATGTAAATCGCCGCGATCAATTCATAAGCGTAGCTGTCTCGTGGATTGAGTGCTGTCACGCGGTAGAGATCGTTCAGCGCCAGATCGTAGTCGCCGAGTTCATAGTAGCTGTACCCGCGCCAGTAAAAGTTCTCTGAATCATCCGGTTCGACACCGATTGCCCGCGAATATTCGTAGAGCGCCTGCTCGTAGTCACCCCATTGGAAGTGAATGTCACCCAGACCTGAGGCATGGGCGGGGTCAAGTTTTGCCGCCTGATAGAAGCTGTCGTACGCAGCGTCGTATTTCTCCAGTCAAAAGAAGGCGGAACCGCGAGCAGCATAGGCATCGGCATAAGACGGATCGAGCGTGATGACCTGTCCCCAGAGTTCAATCGCACGCTCGTAATCGCCCAGATTGTAGTAGGTAAGGGCGGTGCGGTAGAGGTCGTCCTGCGCCACAGCTTGAGAGGAAAATCATAAAAACTCCCTCGCTAGCAAAATATTCTATTCATCACTATGATACCATCCCTGTTCTAAAAGCAAGAATGTACAAGACACCCATCGTAAAACTGATTACACTTGGCATATGAACCCGCGCGAACGTTCCAAATACTGGCGTGCTGAAGGATTTGACGATCTCGAACTCCTCTCGGCGACCTATTTCACGCACACCTTTGACCGGCATATCCATGAAGGCTATGCCATCGGCGTGATCCTCCAAGGTGCGGAGAAGTTCTATTATCGGGGCGCAATTCGCGCAGCACAGCAGGGGCAGCTTGTGGCGATCAATCCCGGCGAAATCCACACCGGAGAGGCAGTGACTCATCATGGTTGGATGTATCGCATGATCTATCCGGGTATCACCCTGATGCGGCAAATCGCGCGGGAGATGACCGGGAAGGACTGGCAAATCCCCTACTTTCCGAATCCGGTGATGGACGATCCCGAACTGGCGGAGTTGTTTCGCCGCGCTCATATGGTGCTGGAACACTCGCAGTCCAATCTGGAACGCGAGACGGCGCTGCGGGACGTGATGGGCGCGTTCATTTTACGTCACGCCGAAAACCGCCCCCGCATTCATCTGTATCACAATGAGCAGCGGGCGGTGCGGATTGCGCGGGATTATCTGGAAACGCACTACACGGAAAATGTCACGCTGGAGACGCTGGCGGCACACGCAGGGATCAGTCCGTTCCATCTGGTGAGGCTGTTCCGCGCACAAACCGGAATGCCGCCGCATTTGTATCTCACGCACATTCGCATCATGCGGGCAAAGGCGCTGCTGGCGCTCGGCGTTCCGATCACGCAGGTGGCGCTTGCGGTGGGTTTTGTGGATCAAAGCCATCTCACGCGGCGCTTCAAACGGATTGTCGGTGTGCCACCCGGTCACTATCTGCAAAGCGTTTCGTGATGTATGAACTTCAACAGCACCGGCACACCGATGACTGGCTGAATGCAATCAACGGATAGAATCGCCCTATGGAAACAATTTCTCAACCAACGCGCCGCAGCGAATTTCTGAACGGCGTTAAAGCAACCATCCCGCTGGAGATCGGCGGGATTCCGTTTGGCATGATCTTCGGCGCGGCGGCAGTTGCCAGCGGCATCTCACCGCTCGGCACGATAGGCATGTCGCTGTTCGTCTTTGCGGGTTCGGCGCAGTTTATCGCCGTCGGGCTGGTGGCGGCGGGTACGGATGTGATCTGGATCATCCTCACGACCTTTGTGGTCAATGCCCGGCACGCGCTTTACTCGACCTCGCTTGCGCCATATCTTAAACACCTGCCGCACCGATGGCTGCTGCCGCTGGGCTACATGCTCACCGACGAGGCGTTTGTGGTCGCCATCACCCGCTATCATCAACCGGACGATTCGCCGTACAAACACTGGTATTTTCTCGGCTCGGCGCTGTCCATGTTCATCGTCTGGCAGATCGTCACGCTGATCGGCATTGTCCTCGGTAATGCCATCCCCGACATTGGAAATTGGGGGCTGGATTTCGCGCTGGTCGTGACCTTCATCGGAATGCTCGTGCCACTGATCAAGAACCGTCCGGCGCTGATCGCAACAGTGGTTGCAGGCGCGACGGCACTACTCGCCTATCCGCTGCCGAACCAACTTTATTTGATGGTCGCCGCGCTCGCCGGAGTGATCGCAGGCGTGATCGCCGAAAGTTTGCAGCCGGAAAAACGGGAAGAAACGGTTATCCCGGAAGGGAGCGCCCAACCATGAGCTTTGCCGGAAAAGTTGCGCTTGTGACAGGCGCATCACGGGGAATTGGACGGGCGGTTGCCGTGAAGTTCGCGGAGAAGGGGGCGCGGGTTGCCGTTCACTATAACCAGAACCGCGCCGCCGCCGAAGAAACCCTGAAACTGCTGGACGGCAGCGGACACCAGATATTTCAGGCGGACATTGCCGATCCAGAAGCGGTTCGACGGTTGGTTGAATCGGTGGTAAGCGACATGGGCGGGCTGCATGTGCTGGTCAACAACGCCGCCATCTACACCGATCACCCGATTGCCGGCATTTCCTACGAGGAATGGCAGGCGCAGTGGAAAGCCACGATTGAAACCAATCTGCTTTCGGCGGCAAATCTGTGTTACTGTGCGGCGCAGCACATGATCGCGCAGGGCGGCGGGTACATCGTCAACGTGTCCTCGCGCGGCGCGTTTCGGGGGGAACCCAATGCCCCTGCTTATGGCGCAAGCAAAGCCGGAATGAACGCGATGGGGCAATCGCTGGCGGTGGCGCTCGCGCCGCACAAGATCAGCGTGACGACGGTAGCGCCCGGTTGGGTAGAAACTGACATGGCGAAGGATTATCTGGAAGGACCAATGGGCGACTCGATTCGAGCGCAATCTCCCACCGGACGGGTAGCAACGCCGGAAGAAGTGGCGGCGGCAGTGGTGTTTCTGGCGTCGGACGAGGTGTTTTTCATGACGGGAACGATTGTGGATGTGAACGGCGCATCCTACTTGCGGAGCTAATGATGAACGAAGTGGTGATGATTCTGGGGATGGGGTTGGTGACGTTCGCCGTGCGCTATCCGGTGATCGTGCTGGTCGGCAAAATTCCCATGCCGCAGCCGGTCTTTCGTGCGCTGCGCTACGTACCCCCGGCGGTGCTGGCAGCGATCATTCTGCCAGAGTTGGTGATGCGGGATGGTCAACCCTACATTGCGCCGCAGAACAGTTTTCTGGTGGCGGGCATTTTCGCCGGACTGGTGGCATGGCGCACCAAAAGCCTGCTGCTCACGATTGTGCTTGGCATGGTGGCGCTTTGGGTATGGAGGGCGGTGGTCGGCGTATGAATGCTTACGAACTTTCCGAACTGCTTCAACAGCAGGCAAACTCCGGCAAACTTTATCATGAGTTCATCCGCGTACCGAGTTTGAGCGTCGGTGTATATCATCTGCCTGCGGGCGGCATCGACCCACAGCAGCCGCATACCGAGGATGAAGTGTATTACGTGGTCAGCGGACGAGGGATGATCCACGTGGGTGACGAAGATCGTCCGGTCAGCGCGGGAAGTGTGGTCTTTGTCGCGGCGGAAGTCGAGCATCGCTTCCACAGCATCACCGAAGATTTGGTCATCATCGTGTTTTTCGCGCCTGCTGAATACTCCAATCGAGGGTAGCAATCCGACTCAAATCGCGTTATGGTAACGGGAAATTCAGGAGTGTTTCGGTGAAGAATCCGTTTCCACGTGCGCGTTTGAATGCTGGCTTCGTGCTGATGATGATCAGCGCGAAGGGCGGTGTGGGTAAGTCTACGGCAACCGTCAATCTGGCGGCGGCGCTCAAGGCGCGTGGCAAGAAGGTTGGCATTTTCGACGCCGATTTGCACGGTCCCAACATTCCCGCGCTGCTTGGAATCCGCCAGAAAAGCGGTCTGACCGCTGGCAGGCATCCTGAAGCCATGTTCCCGATTCAAGCGCGACCTGACGCGCTGGATATGCGCCCGATCAAGCCGTATGAGCGCTATGGCATCCGCATTATGTCGCTCGGCTTGCTGGTGGGCGAAACGCAAACCATCAATCCACAGGCGGATACCGTCGGCATGATCATCGGTTCGCTGCTGGGGCGCGTGCAGTGGGACACCGACGTGCTCTTAATCGACATGCCGCCGGGAACGGGCGAACCCCTCAATACGCTGATTGCTTCCGGTATGGTAGATGCGGCGCTGCTGATTGCGGTGCGCGAACGGCTGGCACATCTCGACAACGGACGGTTAGTGGCGCTGCTTCGCCAGCAAGAGGTTCCGGTGCTGGGCGTGGTCGAAAACATGACCCACGTGATCTGTCCCCGCTGCGGTGAGTTGATCGAACTTTATCCTGCGCCGGTTTCCGAGCAGGCGGTTTACGAAGGTGCGCCGGTGTTGGGCGCAATTCCGTTTCATCCCCATCTTATCCGGCAGACGCGGGGAGGACCACCA
>DATGQJ010000193.1:0-8422 GCA_035304265.1 Oceanobacillus sp. | reverse complement strand
ATGCATACCCGCCGGAGTCGTGCGCTCCAAAACCGCGTGCCGTCGTCAGCAGATCATTGTTGACAGGCAAATTGAGCCGGATGTAAGGCTTGTTCCGTTCGAGCGCCGTCGCCTTGAGCCATCCCAGTAAGCCTTTTGCCGATTCGTTGTTGAGCCGTGAGGTTTCGCTCACGATCAAGCCTTCGCCGAAGCCATGCCGCATCAGCCGAAAATAGCCGGTTGGCTGATTCGCATCATCCAGCATCAGCCACGTCTCGCCCTCAACGTCCGTTCCAACGGTGTTTTCAAGCATGAACCGCCAGATGTCGGCGCTGCGCAGCGTGCTGATATTCAGGTTCGCAGTCGTTTCGTCGTACAGCAGCGTCAGAACCGGAATGTCCTCTGCTGTCGCGCGGCGGAAGGGTTGTGCTTCTGCTGTATCGGGGATGTTGCGCAGTTCAATCTGCCACTGAGCTTCCAGCGGCAAGGCATATTCATACCCGAACTGACGGTAAAAGTACGGAATACCCTGAATGTGACTGAGATCGCATCCTTCTTCGCGCAGCAGTTCTTTGAAGCGCCCGACCATCACGCGGATCAACCCGCGATTGCGATAGGATTCGAGCGTACTCACGATGCCCATTTCGCCCGATTTGAGCGTCACATCCTCATAGCGCCATGTCCACGGAATGAGACACAGCGATGAGACGATCTGTTCACTTGCCTCATCTTCGATATAAAGCCAGTGATGCAGGCGCGTCGCCGGATGATGTAGGATGAGCGAGCGCGTCATTTCCGCCACGCCCTGCCCGAAGATTTGACCATTATAGATTGCAAGCCGTTCCGCATCGTTCAGATCGGCGAGAGATTTCAAAGCCAAGCCGCCGTGCAATTGGCGGTAATAAGCGGTTGTCGTGGTCAACACGGTGGCACTTTCCTTGAGCGATATATGTTCTCAACCAACTGAGAACCGGGATGTTTTGAATGGAATAACGAAAAAGCACCGCCAGCCTAGCGCTGGGATGTACTGAGGGGGTGTCGGGTTGTGCCCTTCCCGACTTAGAGGACTTGCGCCATATCCTTATTCAACATGGTCTCTACTATACTGAGGGGCTGTTGGTTCGTCAATGAAAACATGTTTGCTGTATGACAAATATTAGGAGTAAACCGGGACAAGGAACACCCTTGCCCCATGCAAAAAAAGACGGAACTTCTACGCCGGAATTGGCTCAGCGTTGTAATAGTGACTGTCCGGTGCTGCCGCCATCAGCGGTGCGAATACGTCGTTCAACTGCTTGAAGTCATCCGAGTTTCGGTAAGCGTCGAAATCTGCCTGCGTTGCCCACTCCTCGTACACGGTAAAGGTATTGCCGTCCTTCACGTCGCCCATCCATTCGTAGCGTATGCAGCCCTTCAGCGTGCGGGCATGAGCGGCTTCCTGATGGGCAATGTCGAGAAATTCATCACGCTTTTCCGGTTTAATTTTCACCTGCACGTGAATGATGATCATGTGGATTCCCTTTTCAAATATTATGCATACATTTTGTCAAGCAGATTGACAATTTTTGTATGGTAAAGTAGCTTGACGATTCTGTCAAGGAGAAGGACGTGTCCGACCAGTTCCCCACTCGTGAAAAAATCGCCGCGTTTCGGCAGGAACATCTTGGCAGGCTTTTTTTACGTGCGCATCGCGCCTTCAGTGAGCGTGCGCTCCTGAAATTTCAGGAACGTGAATACGATTGGCTGCGCCCTATGCATCTGACGTTGATCGCTCAGATCGATCTCGACGGCACCAACGTGACCTCGCTGGCATCTCGAATCGGCGTCACCAAGCAGGCAGTTAGCCAGATGCTGGATGAACTCGAATCACGCGGTTACGTGGAGCGCACCGTTGATCCGGCAAATCGCCGCGCCGCCATTGTCACCTTCACCGAAGCTGGAGTGCGATTGCTGCATGATGCTTATCAAATTAAGCAGGAAATCGAAGCCGAATACATCGCCGTGCTTGGCGAAGACGGGTTCAATCAGTTACGATCTCTGCTGGTCAAACTGCTGGAAAGTATTGAATAACTTCAAAAGAGAGCGCTTATGTCCGTCATCCATACGCTTGAGCCGGAACGCCGCACGCTGCACGGTCATTTCTCGCGCGATCTGCCGCCCATTCTCACGATTGACCCCGGTGACACGGCGCGCTACCGGACGCTCGACGCCGGATGGGGAACGCAGCCTTTTCAGGGCGGCAATTACGCACCACGCCCCCGTATCTTTGAAACCGACCCGAAACTCGACGCCGGGCACGCCTTGATCGGTCCCATTTTCGTGCGCGGCGCAAAACCGGGAATGACGCTGGCAATCCGCATCAACGACATCCGTCCCGGCGCGTGGGGCTGGTGTCTCGCCGGGGGCTGGAATGGCTCGTTCAATCCGCAGCTTGGCATTGGCGAAGGCACACAGGGCATCGTCCACGCCTGGACGCTGGACGCCGAAACCATGACCGGACGCAATCATCTGGGGCATACAATCAAGCTGCGCCCGTTCATGGGTGTGATGGGCTTGCCGCCGAATGAAACGGGCGTGCATTCTACTTCGCCACCGCGTTTTTGTGGCGGCAACCTCGATTGCAAAGAACTGGTCACGGGGACGACACTCTATCTGCCGATTACTGTAGAAGGAGCGCTTTTCTCGGTTGGGGATGGTCATGCGGTACAGGGCGACGGCGAAATCAGCGGTACGGCGATTGAATGCCCGATGGATCGGGTGGATTTGACCTTTGATCTGCCGGACGATTTTCCCGTCACCACGCCTACCGCGAAAACCGCCGAAGGTTGGCTGACGATGGGCTTTGGCGAGCAGTTGAACGACGCGACGGTCATGGCGATGGAAGGCATGTTCGGGCTGATGTGTCGCTTGCTTGACATCAGCCGCCTCGATGCAATTGCGCTGGCGAGTCTGGTGGTAGACCTGCGCATCACGCAAATCGCTAACGGTGTGTTAGGGGTTCATGCGTTTCTACCACACGGGGCTGTACACTGACTAGACGGCAAAAACATCCCGAAGCGGCATTCTAAAGCCCGGTAACACGTCACCGCCGTCAAGCACGTCATCATCACGTTCTGTCAACACTTCGAGGTCGCCGTTTTCATGGTAAACCTCTACTACACGGCGTTCCGGGAATACGAGCCAGACAAGCCGTGTTCCATTTGCCAGATAAAACAGCGCCTTCGAGCGAATCTGAGTGTAGGAGTCATTCGGTGACTTCACTTCTACCGCCAGATCAGGCATCTGTGGTACTGCGCCCTTACGAGTAATTGGCATAGCGCGTGCGGCAGTAGTGTAGGCAATATCTGGTAAGCGGTCATTGATGTTATCACCGGAGACACTGTGTCGTGATTCTACCGTTACCCGATCTTCGGGATTCTGCGCTTTGGCGTGGATTTTCAACCCGGTGCATATGTTGACGACGATTGCGCCGTGTTCCTCGGTAGGCACTTTTTCCACAATTTCCCCGTAGATGAGTTCAAAGCGGCGGTCTGCATTCTCCGGTTTGTTTATGAACTGCTCAAACTCATCAACCGTATGCAAGCCAAGTTTTGCAACCATACGCAATCATTCCACTTCACCTAACGCACCCACGACAGAGGCGTTGTGACTAATCATAACATGAAAGCTGGATTGGCTGCGTCGTATTACAGGGCTTTTGTGGAAATAATAAACTCTGCCGTCGCCGTGTTGGTGGCAAGCGGCACGTTATGCACGTTGCAGATGCGCAGCAGTGAGTTGATGTCCGGGTCGTGCGGGTGTTTGCCCAACGGGTCGATGAAGAAGAACACCGCTGCGACCTTCCCCTCTGCCACCTGCGCGGCGATCTGCGCGTCACCGCCGATGGGACCGGACAGCATTCGCTCCACGTTCAAATCGGCTTTTTCGTTGAGCAGCCGTCCGGTGGTGCCCGTGCCGATCAGGTGGTAATGTATCAGCACCTCTCGGTTTTCACGGGCGAAGGCGATCATGTCGTCTTTTTTGTTGTCGTGCGCGATTAAGGCAACGGTTTTACGAGACGCGCTCATGTTCCTTCCTGAATGGGATGATGTTGTTAAATAATGTAGACAGCAAATTGGGCTGCGGCGGATGCAGCCGGTTGAGCCTGTCGTTCATGCGAATCGCCTCCATGTAGTGCCCTTCCAACTGCGCCATAATCGCTTCCCACGTATTACCTTCGACGCGACGGCGGGCGGCGGCAGACATACGCTTTCTGCGGTTCTCGTCCAGCAGCATCTCGGCAGCAGTCGCAAATTCCTGCGGGTTATCCGAGCACAGGAAGCCATTGACCCCATGTGTCACCAGATCGGTGATTCCGCCGCGATTGATGATGACGGCGGGCAAACCTGAAGCTTGCGCTTCCTGCACCACCTGTCCGAAAGTCTCTGCTGCGCCCGTGAAGAAGAAAGCATCAGCAGAGGCGTAAGCGTTCGCTAAATCCTCGCCGTAGAGGTAGCCTGTGAAATGTGTACCCGTTCCGGCGAACATGCTCTCCAATTCTGCCCGCATTGCGCCGTCACCAATGATGGTGAGCGCCACACCGGGCGTCCGCGCCACGTCCAGCAGCAAGTCTACCCGTTTTTCCGGCGCGAGGCGACCCACGTAGATGCACAACAGCGAATTCGGGTCACGTCCATTGAGCAGCCGTTCGCGCCACTCTCGTGAACGACGTGCAGGCGTGAAATGCCTGCTATTGACTCCACGACCCCATCGGCGCATCCGGCGATAGCCTGCTTGCCGCAGTTCGTTCATCGTCCAGTTGGAAGGCACGAGCGTGAGATGGCAGCCGTTGTGAACGAAGCGCAGCCAGTCGCGCACCACTTGGCTGAACAACGGGAAGCCATAGTGCTCGGCATAGCGCGGCAGGTCGGTTTGATAGTTGGCAATCACCGGAATGCGATTTTGCCGTCCGGTGATCATGCCGCTGACCGAGAGCAGCGCCGGACTGAACATATGAATCAAATCCGGTTGAAAGTCAACGATTGCCTGCGCGACCTGCGGCATCGGCAGCCCGATGCGCGTTTCCGGCGCGAGGCGTGTCCCCAGTGATGGCAGGGGAATCACTTTAGTCGAACCAACCGAGTGCGGCGCGATGTCTGGCGCAAAGACCAGCACTTCGCGTCCGGTTTGCTTCAGATAATTCAGCGTAAGGTACGCCGACTTCGAGACGCCGTCCACCTTCGGCAAAAACGCCTCAGCGATCAACGCAACCCGCTTGACCGGCGCGAGTTCTACCGACGGGTCGGGCGGGTTGAGAACGCTTTCCGTTCCAAAGAGGCGTTCTGCTTCTTCAGAAGAGATGTGATAAAGGCTTTCAAGTAAACGGTTATGTGCCATGGTTTTCCTTTGGCAGCAGTCCATTGATGCGAAACGGTCACTGCATCAATTCCTACTCTAATGAACACCTCACAATGTCACAAGTAGCGCGACCGGTCCATTCACGAATGTTACACAGATCGTCTTTGTAATCCTGTGAAGTCGATGCTGAACCTGACGATATGCGCTTGAAAAGGGTTCCTGTTAGCAGGCTCGATCAGGCGATGATCAGCCTATTCACAATTTTATTTGTAAGATATAGATTGCAAGGGGAAATGATTTGCCGTTTAGAACTTCATGAGAAACCTGAAATTATGGCGTATCAGGTTCATGCAGCCCTCACAATAAACGTAAATTGGACACTTTTGAATACTTATAGTCTGTAGACTTAAAGTCATCAGATCCTTAGAGTCGAGCGCATGGATGATGCTGATGCGCTGAAACGATTCGGCTCACGACTCCGCCAACTTAGACTTGAGCGCAACCTCTCTCAAGAGGATTTGGCGGCGATCTGCGGACTGCATCGAACCTATCTGGGTGGCATCGAGCGTGGAGAGCGCAACCTCGCTTTGCTCAACATCCTGAAGATTGCTAAAGCACTCCAAATCTCGCCAACTGAATTCTTCAAAGAACTCGACTCGTGATAAGCTCGCCTTACAGCGGACTTCCTGTCGAAATGTGGCAGGCAAAAACGCTTGAACTGATTGCTATGCACCCGCTTGATTCGGGTGAACTCTACCAGATTGTTCTACAAGTATGGACGGATATTTTCCGTTCGGGTATCGGGAGTAAGCCTTTTCAAATTGGCGTCGATCTGTTTCCTGCACCACAAATCATGGGCTTTTTCCTGCACGAATTGATTCCGCTGGAACTGGAACAACGCTACCCGACGTTATGGCGGCGGGGTCAAACGTCCGAAGAAAAAGACCTGATCTATATACCGGACGATACCTTCTCGATAGAGATCAAAACCTCATCCAGTGCCAGAAACATCTACGGCAACCGGAGCTACGCTCAAGTCGGCGCTGTCTCCAAGAAAAGCAAATCGGGTTACTATCTGGCAATCAATTTCCAGAAGTTCGCACCAAAGATAACCGAACCTCAAATTACACAGGTTCGCTTTGGATGGATTGATCACGACGATTGGCTTGGACAGGCTTCTGCGACGGGACAACAGGCTCGATTAAGTCCGGCTGTGGAACGCTACAAGCTATTGCCCCTGCCGATTGAGAAATAAGGGCTGCTGAACGGGAGCCTGGAGACCGCGCAGATAGTCGTCTATTCTCGACGCTGCAATGTCGCAATACTCCGCCTGAATCTCAAAACCGATCACAGGTCTTTTCAACGCCAGCGCGACCACTGCGGTCGTTCCCGATCCCATAAAGGGATCAAGTACCAGTTGTCCCACATTCGACGAGACTTTGATAATCCGCTCGATGACTTCCTCTGGAAATTGTGCCGGATGTGCCGTGCGCTCTTTGGATGCCCGCTGTTTTCCAGAGGTCACTTTTTTGAACTGCCACACGTCGGTTGGATTCTTTCCGTTCGGGTTGACCTTGATTTTGCCGTTCTTCTTCTGATTGGGATACTTCACGTTTGGATCACGCACATCGTCCAGATTGAACACATAATCTTCGCTATTCTTGACGTACCAGAGGAATTTTTCGTTTCGGGGCGAGAAGAACTTCTTACCCGCCACGCCCGCCCCATAATTCCAGACAATTTCCTGTATGAGATAAAAGGGTATTTTGTCCCAAAGAAGATAGGGAATAGGTATCGCTTTGGCACGATGCGGAAGCGAAAGATAGCCAAGATTGAGCCAGAACGCGCCGTTATCGGTGGTGAGTCGGTGAATTTCACCAATCCAATCTTTACACCAATCGAGATAATCATGAAGCGGCAAGGGCTGTTCATATGCCTTGCCGATATTGTAGGGCGGGCTGGTTACAGTCAAATCTACAATGCCAGCGGGAAGCTTGCGCATACTGCTTAAGCATTCGCTGTTGTAGATTGCGCAGTTTGGAGCCGAATAATACGGCTCACCAAGTATGGCTATGATGCTTGCCAGTGACATGCCTTATCCTAACCTGTGTTGATCCTTACAGTATTTCATTGTCAATGAGAATGTCAAATCAGTTCAAGGTCGGCGCATTCGTTCCTACTCCGTGTCCGCGCCGAACCAGCGGATGTACAACTGCTGATAGGTACCATCTTCCACCAGTTTCAGCGTCGCGCGGTTGATCGGCTCTCGATACTGGCTCCCTTCCGGCAGCGCAATGCCGTACCGTTCGATTTCCAGCAGCCGCCCCACAAGCTGCAAATCGTCATCGTCCATCTGGTTGACGTAATAGCGCAGCACCGGCGCGTCGTAGACAATCGCGTCTGCCTGCCCCGCCGACAGCATATCGAACGCTTCCTCGATCACACTGACTCCGGTGTAGCGAATGCCGCTCGTGCGCAGATGATTGGCGGAAGTTGTCCCCTCGACAGTGATCACCCGCTGCCCGTTCAAATCGGATAATCCCCGAATGCTGCTGCGCAGTTCGCGCACGGTTGCGCCCGCGCTCAGAGTCGCGGTTAGATTGGCGATCAGGAAAATTCCGGCGAACATCCAGACAATCGCGACGAGCCGTCCGATGGCGGTACGCGGTGGTCTGTCGTCGTAACCAATCGCCGTGATGGTTGACCACCACAGCGCCTGTGAAATCCCCTTCAGGTAGCCGCGCGGAAACCTCGGATTGCGCCGTTCGAACAACCAGATGGCATGGGCAATCACCAGAATCAGCAGCAGGAACACCGCCAGAAATTGCAGCAGCGTTGGCGATACAATTGCTCGCAGCGTGTTCACCAACGGCGAGCTTTCCTGTTCACGGATCAGGATTTGCAACCCGGAATCGAAGTATGGGATGGTGAAATCGACCTCTTCTTCACGGGCTTCGGTGATAGTGATCCCGGCAATGGCAACGTCGGCGTCACCGTTTTGCACCGCCTCAAGCTGCTCGGTAACGGTTTCGACCTCATACCATTCATAGTCAATGTCAAGTTCACGGGCAATCGCTTCCCACAATTCGATGCTGAACCCTGTGAA
>DATGQJ010000192.1:0-3963 GCA_035304265.1 Oceanobacillus sp. | reverse complement strand
GCGGGCTACCCTTCAACAGCGAGAAATGCTTGCCGGGTTAGCATTCATTTCGCCATGGTTCATCGGCTTTCTAGTCTTTACCGCCGGACCGATGGTGATCAGTCTGGAGTTATCGCTGACAGATTATGACGTGCTAAACCCGCCGCGCTTCATCGGCTTGGCGAATTACGAGCGAATGCTCACCGACCCGCGTCTGGGATTGAGCCTGTACAACTCGTTCTTTTACGCGCTGTTGCACGTTCCGCTTTCCATCATCGTCGCGCTTTGCCTTGCGCTGATGCTCAACCGCGTGGGGAAAGCGGCAGGCTTCTTCCGAACCGCGTTTTACCTGCCCTCGATCACTCCGGCGGTTGCCGTCGCAACGCTGTGGCTCTGGCTGCTGAACCCGCGTATTGGTCTGGTCAATCAAGGGCTTGCCCTGCTGGGTATCGACGGACCGGGGTGGACAACCGATCCGCAGTGGATCAAGCCGGGGATCGTCCTCATGAGCCTGTGGAGCGTCGGCAGCACGGTGATTATCTATCTGGCGGCGCTGCGCAACGTCCCTAACGAGCTTTATGAGGCGTCACACATTGACGGCGCGAGTGGCTGGAAACAGTTCATTCACATCACTGTCCCCATGATCAGCGGCGCGATTTTCTTCACGCTGATCGTCAACATCATCTCGTCTTTGCAGATTTTTACCGAAGTCTACACCATGTTCTTCGGCAACATGCAGGGCATGACGGCGGCGGCTTCTGCCGGACTGTTCTACAACATCTATCTCTTTCGACAGGCGTTCGAGTTTTTGCGCATGGGGTATGCGTCGGCAATGGCATGGCTGCTGTTCGTGATCATTCTCATCCTGACCTTCATCCAACTGCGCCTCAGCAAACGCTGGGTCTATTACGAAGGAGGATAGCCCGTGTCCGCTGTGGATCGTGAAGTGACTTTAGCGCCGCGCTCTCTACCCGTCACCCACAGGCGCTATCCCGAACTCAAAAAGACTTTTCTCAAAGTTGTGTTCATTGTCCTGTTGATTGGCTGCACCATCATCTTCTTCACGCCATTTTTGTGGCTCGTCAGCGCGTCGCTCAAGGTTCGTGCAGAGGTCTTTAACTCGGAATGGATTCCTGATCCGATTGCGTGGGAAAACTACGTTCGTGTCTGGCAAGTCGCGCCGGTGCTGACGTGGCTCAAAAACAGCGTGGTCGTGAGCTTCCTCGCCGCCATCACCGTGACTATAAGCTGCTCGTTGATCGCCTTCGGGTTTTCGTACTTCCGTTTTCGTGGACGCGATACCCTGTTCGGCTTGGTGCTGGCGACTATGATGCTGCCGGGAGTCGTCACCATGATTCCGGTATTTCTGATCTGGCAGCGGTTGGGCTTCCTCAATACGCAAGTGCCGCTATGGGCAAATAATCTGTTCGGTTCGGCGTTCTATATCTTCCTGATTCGCCAGTTTTACCTGTCGCTGCCGCGTGAATTGTTTGAAGCGGCGCGGGTAGACGGTGCAAGCTATTTCCAGATGTGGCAGAAGGTCGCGCTGCCTTTAACCCGTACCGCGCTGATCGTCGTGTTCGTGTTCGAGTTCAAGGCGAGTTGGACCGATCTACTCAAGCCGCTGATCTACCTGCGCGACTCCGCGCTGTATACCCTACCGCGTGGGTTGAAGGCAATCCTTGATCAGTTCGGTCAGGGTGGCGAGATGCAGTGGGAGATCGTCCTCGCCGCCAGCGTCATCATCACCGTTCCGATGCTCGTGATCTTCTTCATCGGGCAACGGTATTTCATGGACGGCATTGCGACGACAGGATTGAAAGGTTAGGGTTTCCCTATTATAATGATACTTACATTAAGCGACATTTCGTTACTACGTGAGATGCGCTTTCGCGTGATGACTGCTTTGAGCCGCCTGTCATCCTCGTTCCCACCTCCGCAGCAAGGATCATCGACGTGGAATATCATACTGATAATGATGAGCAGGTACTGCGTGCCGAGCGTTATACCCTCATCTTTCCCAAAAATCGTCCGTTTGTTTTTGTCAAGACCGCAGGGGGAGACACCCTAGCCGAGCTATTCGTTTTTTCCAGCGTACACCCCATCAATGGGCGTGACGAAACCTACCAGACCGGACAGTGGACTTTTGAAGAAGTCGCGGATGGATTCGTAGCGTCCTGCAACGCGCAAAGCACTGCTTGGACATCCAAGACCTACCGTTTCCATTGTTCTGAACACCGCTTCACCTATCAGGTCGAAGTGGAAGGCGTAGGCAATCTGACGGATGCGCTTTACTTCGGCGGGTATTACTCCGAAAATCTCCGCTGGGGTTCGGGTTTCTTCTGGTCGGGGCAGCAGTTCAAGCAGCTATTCAATCCTGAACCCAACGTCCCCGAAATCTACCACCTGAATCCGGCGAGCACCACCAAAATCGACATGACGGGCGTTCCCCTTCCGGCAAAAGGCGACTGGTTTTTCACGCCGCCGCCCTTCTGTTACGCGGGTCAGCATGAAAACGGCTGGCTGGCGCTCGGCGTCGAAGCGAAACCCGGCGAGAACACCTTCACCGAATATCACTATCACGGCGGTCTGGAAGCGTTTTATCTGTCCCTCTCCTACGAAGGACACACGCAGGTCGATGGGCGTTACCAACTGCCCGCAATCGGCTTCGATTTCGCCGATGACGAATATTCCGCGCTGGCGGCACACGTCACGGCGCTGCGCGAAGGCAAGTTCGTCCCTGTCTCAGAAAATAAGCCCATTCCCCAATGGTGGCACACGCCGATCTTTTGTGGGTGGGGAGCGCAGTGTTACCTTGCCTCGCTGGAAAAGGGACATGCGCCAGCCTATGCGCGGCAGCGGCATTACGTGGATTTTCTCGACGCGCTGGAAGCCAACGGACTTCAGCCGGGGATCGTCGTGGTGGACGACAAATGGCAAGCCTCGTATGGCGAAAATCAGGTCGATACCGACAAATGGTATGACCTGCGCGGATTTATCGACCAGCAGCACAACCAATCGCGACACGTGCTCTTGTGGCTGAAAGCATGGGACCCGGAAGGCGTGCCCGTCGAGGAGTGCATCACCCATGCGGGCGGACTGCCGGTAGCGGTTGACCCCACCAATCCGGCTTATGAAGCGCGGTTGCGAACCGCAGTCCATAATATGCTGTCACCGGACGGGTACGACGCCGATGGATTCAAGATCGATTTCACGGCGCGTATCCCCAGCGGCTACGGTCTGCGCATTCACGAAGAAGTCTGGGGCTTGGAACTGATGCGGCGTTACCTGTCGATTATCTATTCTGAGGCGAAACAAACCAAGCCAGACGCATTGATTATCGCTCACACGCCTCACCCATACTTAGCCGACGTGGTAGACATGATCCGGCTCAACGACATCAACATGGGCAAAGACGTGAACCGAGCAATGCTGCACCGCGCGAAAGTGGCAATGCTTGCCTGCCCGGAAGCCATCATCGACACCGACAACTGGCCCATCACCGACAAAGCAAGCTGGCGCGAATATCTGCCGCTGCAAACCGATCTAGGCGTCCCTTCGCTCTACTATGCCACCCACATCGATTCTACGGGCGAGGCGCTCAATCTGGACGACTACCAGCTTATTCGGCAGGTGTGGGCGCGGCATCAGGCAAAAAAGACGGTTGAAAGCTGAAGGGGGAAAAGTGGTCACACGTACTAACGTCCTGAGTTTGAATCCGGTGCTGACCAACGCGGAACGCGGCGGCTATGCCGTCGGGTCGTTCTCGCCGCGATCCACCGCCATGATTCGTCCGGTGCTGCAAGCCGGACAAGCACTGCAATCCCCGCTAATCGTTCAAATTTCGCAGAAGGAACTGGAACGCCATCAAATCACGCCGAGTCAATTTGCCGATGCCTTTTACCGCGAGGTTGAGCAACTCAAAGTCACGATTCCGGTGGTGCTGCATCTGGATCACACCAAGCAGTTCGCCGTAATCGAGGA
>DATGQJ010000191.1:0-7109 GCA_035304265.1 Oceanobacillus sp. | reverse complement strand
GCAAGCCTGATTCCGGCATCGTGAAACGTCTGCACCATCTGTTCCGGCGAAGGGATGCGGCTGCGATTCCACGTGAAGACCATCCGCTTGCCGTCGGGATTGGTTGTATAACCGGACGACAGATGGAATACATCGCAGGGGATGTCGTGCTGCTCGCACAATTCGGTAAAACGCTTGAGTTGGCTCTGCGCGTCCGGCGCTTCGGTGTAGCTCATGGTCGAACCGAGATAGCCGAGCGCCCAGCGCGGCAGCAGCGTGGGTCGTCCGGTCAGCGCCGTAAATTTCTGGACGACTTCGGGAATCGTGGGACCGTAAATCATGTAATAATCGAGGTCGCCGTCTTCCGCCATCATGTAGCGATAAAAGCCCCAGAAGGCGCTGATCTCCTGACCAAGATCGAAGGTGGTGGTGGCGAGGTTGTCATAGAACAAACCGTAGGCGAAGTTCAGGCTCGGCACGTAAGTGATGTAAAACGGGAAGTGTTTGTAGAGTGGATCGGTGGTTTCGGCGTTGTAGCCGCAGGCATCGGCGTTCTGCATCCGCAAGCGCCTACCCTGCTTGTCCAACATACCGGAGCGTTCGCCAAAGCCGTAGTAATGCTCGTCTCTGCGCCGTTCCAGATAATGATAAATCGCGCGTCCGGTACTGTCGTAAGTATAAGCACGGTGTCGAATATCGCCGACGATGTACTGCCCATCCGCCGTTCGCCATTCCATCCGCGCATCGTTCAGGTCAATGGAGAGTTTGAGCGCTTCAGTTTCGATGGTGATTTCGTGATCGTGTCGGGTTTGCCGATATGCCGGAAGTGGAAAGGGACTGAGATCATCACGCGAACGCCCTTCGCGCGGCGTATCGCCATCCTTCCCGACGACCATCCATGTGCGGTCAAAGCGTGGCTTGCCTTCAGGGTAAACGCGCACACGAATCAGGTCATGATCGAGGACGTGGACTTGCAGGGTTTCACCACGTTCGCCGGAGAACTTCAGTTCATCAATCGGGCGAAGGTTTCGCAGAGTGGATAATCGCATCGGGCACACTCGTCACGCTGTGAAAGCATGGAGTATACCATTCAAACGCCCCTACTTAGTGGCGCTGTCCTCGCAGTCTGGGGTCAAGCACGTCGCGCAGTCCATCCCCCAGCAGATTAAAGCCCAACACGCCAAACATGATCGCCAGCGCCGGATAAAGCATGAGCCATGGAGCCATCTCCGCAATGCCCCGACTTTCACTGAGCATCACGCCCCACGATGGAGTCGGTGGCTGTGTACCAAGTCCCAGAAAACTCAACCCGGCTTCGGTCAGCAGCGCCCACGACAATGCAAGACTCACCTGTACGATCAGCGGGGCAAGGGTATTGGGCAAAATGTGCCGGAAGACAATTCGCGCGTCCGACATGCCCAGACAGCGAGTCGCGGTGATGAACTCCATCTCTTTGACCGCCAGCACCGGCGCACGTGCCACCCGCGCGAAGATCGGTGTGTAGACGACGGCGATTGCCAGCACCGTCGTATTCACCCCCGGACCCAGAATGCTCACGATCACCAGCGCCAGCAGCAGCGCCGGAAGCGCGAAAAAAACGTCCATCACGCGCATGATGACGTTGTCGAACAGCCCGCCAATGTACCCCGATAATGTACCAACCAGCGTCCCAAGCACCGCCGCAATCGCCACCGAAACCAGCGATACCCGCAAAGAATTAGCAGCGCCTTCCATCAAACGGCTGGCAATGTCGCGCCCGAACAAATCTGTCCCCATGATGTACTGTGCGCTCGGCGGTTTCAGCCGGTCACGAGGGTGCTGTTCCAGCGACGGATAGGGCGTGATTCCAAGAGCGCCCAGCAAGGCGATTATCAGGTAAGTCGTGACCAACAACAAACCCACCGCTCCGCTGAGATTACGCAGCAGTCGTATGAGGGAAGCAAAGCGGCGGCGTTCAGCTTTTTTGAGCATAGGAAATACGCGGATCAATCGCCGTATAAATCAGATCGGCGAGCAGGTTGATGACGATGAAATTGAAGGCGACGAACAGCGCGATCCCCTGCACCAGCGCATAATCCCGCTGCGAGATGGCGTTAAACACCAGCCGCCCAATTCCCGGCAGCGCGAAAATCTCCTCGATGATGACGGTTCCGCCGAGCAGATACCCGACTTCGACGCCGACAATCGTCACCACCGGAATCAGGGCGTTGCGCAGCGCATGGCGGCTGATCACGACTCGTTCAACCAGCCCCTTGCTGCGGGCGGTGCGCATGAAGTCCTGCCCCAACACTTCCAGCATCGAGGAGCGTGTCGTGCGCATCACCGACGCCGAAAACGAAAACCCCAGCGTCAACGCGGGAAAGATCATCTGGCTCAGGTTGCGGGCTGGGTCTTCCGCCAACGAGACGTAACTGCCGGCATTCGGCAAGATTCTGAAATGAACCGACAGCACGTAAATCAACAATGTGCCGAGCAGAAAACCGGGCATCGCCAGCCCCAGCAGCGCCAACAGCCGCCCGAACAGGTCGATGATTGAATTGTGTTTGACGGCGGAAAGCACGCCAATCGGAATGCCGATCACCAGCGCAATCGTCACCGCCATCACCGCAAGCTGCAAGGTGACGGGAAAACGCGCCAGAATCACCTGCAACACAGGCTGCCCAAACCGCATTGACAGCCCCAGATCGCCGCGCAACACACCGCCCAACCACGTGAAATACTGCTCGACAGGCGGCTTGTCCAACCCGAAATACGCCTCAAGCGACTGGCGTTGAGCTTCGGTCAGCATTCCGGCTTCCGTGCCCAGCATCGCCACAATCGCGTTTCCGGGCACGAGACGAATCATGCTGAAGATCAAAATCGACACGCCAAGCAGAGTGGGAACGAACGCAAGCGCTCGCTGCGTCAGGTAGCGAATCATAGGGAGTGTAGGGGCGAGATGATGCCATTTCACGAAATAAGGCGGAGATTACCTCACCCCCCTCTCCACTGCGTGGCGGGGGTGAGGGTTACAACTCCGTCTTTATCCGTTAAACCGCATCAGGTGCGCCCCGATAGCATTACCGTTCTAACTCAACCGCCGCCAAGCCCAGAATGGAACTAGTCGGCGAAGGCACAAATCCGGTGACGTATGATTGTCGTGCGGTGTAGCCATAACCGACGTAGAGCCAGACCCACGGCGCTTGTTCGGTCAGATGTCGCTGAAACTCGGCAAAAATATCATATCGCGCTTGCGGGTCGGTTTCGGCGCGTCCCGCCGCCATCAACTCGTCCAGCGTTTCGTCGCTGTAACCCGCGACGTTGTTCAGGTTGCCCGTCGATTGCCAGTAACGAGCGTACATGGTATAGGGATCGGTGCGTCCGCCGTTGAGCGCGACAGCCGCTTGGAAGTCACCTGCCAGCCAGCGATCCACGTAGACGCTCAGTTCTAAGGCTTCGATCTCGACGTTGATGTTGATTTCGGCAAGCTGCGCCTGAATGTTCTGGGCTTCCGAAAGCGCGGTGGGCGGCTCGGAGCTAGCAGCGATCACGTTGAGAGTGAAGCCCTCTTCCAAGCCCGCCTGTGCCATCAACTCGCGGGCGCGATCCAAGTCCTTCTCGTAGCAGAACAGTTCGCTGGTGGGCAGCGCAAACGATGCCATCGTCAGCGGACCCGTCACCTGCCCTTCGCCGAGCGCAGCCGTATCCAGCACTTCCTGCCGGTCAATCGCGCACGAAATCGCCTGCCGTACTTCCAGTTGATCCAGCGGCGGCTCGGCAGCACGCAGTTGAAGCACGTGATAGTTGATCGATGGCACGCGATCCAGCGTGATCGAGGGATCGTCCACCAACAGGGTCGCCACCAACGGGTCATTCAGCAAAGCAAAGTCGATTTCGCCCGCACGGAGCGCAGCAAGGATCGAGGTTTCGTCGGGGATGATGCGAATCTCAATCCCATCCACGAAGGGACCTTCGCCCCACCAATCGGGATTGGCGCTCAACGTGGTCGTTTCTTCCGGCGTCCAATTTTCCAGAATGAAGGGTCCCGTTCCGTTCGCCACTGTCGCCACGTCACCGCTTTCGATGTCGGCAGAATCGACAATCGCGGCGTTGGTGGTCGCCAGCGCCGTCAGCAGCGGCACATCCGGCTCGGACAGGTTAAAGACCACCGTGTAATCATCGGGCGTATCAATCGAGGCGATAGTCAGGTAATTGGCACGCGCTGCCGCCGCCGTCTCTTCGTCGAGGATGCGCTCAAACGTCGCAACCACGTCTTCCGCCGTGAACTCCGCGCCGTTGTGGAAGGTCACGCCCTGCCGCAGATGAAGCGTGAGGGTTGTGGCGTCGTCCGAGAATTCCCAGCTTTCCGCCAGCGACGGCACGATATTCAAATCGGCGTCCAGATTCACCAGTGGCTCGTAGATCAATTCCAGCAGGCGGAACGACGCGAACGCCGTCTGCGTATGTGGATCAAGCCCTGTCGTATCTGCCGCGCGTGCCATCACCAGCACGTTATCATCGTCCTGTGCGGCAGCAATCCCAAATGAAAAAACGCTCACAACCACCAGAAAAACCATCATCCATTTACGCATAAAAATCTCCTTCAAGTCGCTACAATGCCGAGGATGGCAGAGTATATCACCTCAGGGTTTTGCGGAAAATCAACTCGGTTACATCCGGCAGCACATATCCGGGAATCGCCCCGATAGCCTCAAATCCATGCTTCTTGTAAAAACGCTGTGCGCCCTCATTGAAATCCGAGACGAGCAGAAAGAGATCGCTCGCCACTTCAGCCGCCCTGCGTTCGATCTCGCTGAGCAGCAGCGCCCCCAATCCTGATCCGGTTAAGTCGGGGCGAACCCCGATAAGACGTAAATAGGGACTGCGCCCAAATGTCCCTCTTGGAATTCCCCACCCAAAACCACACGCCGGACTTTTGCCATCGGCGGTGATCAGCCAATCGCCACGTTCCAGACCTGCCTCAAACTGCGAGATGGCTTTTGCGGTAGTCAGGTGGTAACGCTGCCACAACGGGGTTTCCACCATCCACGCCGCAAGCAGCGGGAAATCGGAGGGAATCATGGGACGGATAGAAAATACGTTGGTCGTGGATAAATCGGTCACGTGGAATGTGGCTTGCTACGAAGTACGGGAGATGTGCGCTGCATGACGAATTGTGCCACCCAGACCAATCCGGCAGCAGCTATTAAAGAGAGCAAACCTTCAACCGGGGCGCGGAATCGAGCGTTGCCCGCTATCCCCGCTTGAAACATGAACCACAACGGCGTCAATCCGCAGAGAATCAGGATATACCATTGGCGACGGTAAACGAGCAATAAGCCACCGATGGCGGTAGCGATATAAAGCACCCCATAGTAGATCGTCATTAATCCGAAGATCACCAGTTCAAGTGGCGCGGAATCGACGATGGCTTCCAAATTGCCGGATTGTACTTCTCCGCCAAGATCGTTGGGGTCATCGCGAGTAAGAATCGCTGCCATGCTGTAACCGGGGCGCAGCGAATTTATCATATCGGTAACTTGATAAAAAGCAGCGGACAACGGGTCCGCCAGAATATGCTCTATAGCCAGCCTATCCATAACTTGACTGGTTTGCACTTCATTTGGATTGGTGATGTTCAACTCAGCTAACCGCTGTTCGAGTTCAGCCCACAATTGATCTTTCGCTTCACGCCACGAAATCCCCTGCCGATGCGCCTCAATGCTGCCGACGTTGTATATAAATAGATTATGACTTGCCAGTGACGACAGCACGACCGTTTGATAATGCCCATAATTCCGCAGGTACCAGGGTGACATGCTGATGACGTAAACCAACACCATTGTCAAAAGCAGTACGAACGTCCGCCGATTCCATCCCAGACGAACGGCAGTTGCCAGCAAGGGAATTGGAAGCGCGTACAACCCAATCGGTCTAACGTAAACACCCACCGCGAAACAAACGCTGAAGGCAACAGCAAGTCCCCATAAGCGCCTTCCTGAAGCGTTGAGAATTTGTATGAGCAAATAAAAGCTAACGAGCAGAAGTGTGGCAAACAGAGTTTCCGTCATCACCAATCCGGTGAAGATGAGGGTTGCCGGAGCCAGAGCGTACAGCAGTCCTGCCACGTTCGCGATGGTGGGCGTGAACAGCTTTTTACCGATTTGGATCAACAACCAGACATTCAGCACTGACAAAACGACTTGCACTGCCACGATCAGAATCGGACTGTGCTCCCGACCAGCGATTAAATATAACCCCGCCAATAAAAGGGGATAACCGGGCGTGCGATTCGTGTCCGGCAAATACGGTGGCTCTTCTCTGAGAGAGAAAGCGCCGTGTTCCACCATGTTTTCCGCCAGAAGGAGATACTGCCCCGAGTCACCTCCTTTTACAGCGCGGGAATCAAGTGGATGCGATAATCCCAGCCCAGACAGCAAGACCACAAAAAATACGAACAGGCGGGCTATCAGTGCCACTACTAAAATGGTGCGGGAGGATTTAAACATAAGCATTTCCTACCATGAGAGGATAATTTTAACCCTGTGTCTAAAATTATTCTACTTTATGAAAGAATATATCTAAGGCAGAAAACAGGAATATCCTGACTTACGATACAGAAGCCCATGTGCGGCGAATCAGATCGACGTAATTCGCGCCCGGTGTGATTTGCCCCAGCACCACCGGATGATCCCCGCCCGTCAGTGAGGGAAGCGTACTCGGACGGGCGTGCCAGGTTTCATACGCCAGCACCGCAAAAACCAGTGCCTCTTTGTTGTCGCTGTCCATGCCAATATCCTCGTGTGTGAGCACTGGTGTGGATTGCAGCAGCCCTTGAAGCAAGCCGATCATCACCGGATTATGCCGTCCGCCGCCACCAAGAATCACTTCCTCGACTGGCGCGGGTGCGAAACGCTCGTAAGCATCCACGATACTCTGCGCGGTGAGCGCGGTCACGGTGGCGAGAATGGTGGCATCATCATTGCCGCGCCGCTTCCCTTCCTCGATCAGGTCTGCCGCCATCGTTTTGCTGAACAATTCACGTCCGGTGGTCTTGGGTGGCTTGATCTGATAATAGGGGTGCGCCAGTAGTTCTTGTAACCAATCTTCGTCGAGGCGTCCACGCTGTGCCAGCGCCGCGTCACGGTCAA
>DATGQJ010000190.1:0-3169 GCA_035304265.1 Oceanobacillus sp. | reverse complement strand
GAATTAAACAAAGATGGCGGTGGTAGCGCGAAAGTGACCTGAATGGGTTCTCCTCGTGTCAGCCAATCCTCAAGCAAAGCCATGCCCAACTGAAACAGGCTCAAATCACAACGGTGAGCGCGATGGATCCGCCGCCGAAGCCGATTTCCCTGATGCTTATCGCGTCAACCGTTACGTGCACGGCGCAAGCGACGATTCCAGCGCCGAAGAAGCCTTGAACGACTTCAAGCGTTTCCCGACGTGGATGTGGCGCAACACCGTCGTACGGGATTTTGTCGAATGGCTGCGACAACACAACTCAGCGCTCTCTCCAAACGAGCCGAAAGTGGGTTTTTACGGTCTCGATCTCTACAGTCTCCACGCCTCGATGGAAGCGGTCATCAACTATCTGGATGAAATCGACCCTGAGGCGGCGCAACGCGCCCGTTATCGTTATAGCTGCTTTGAGGATTTTGGAGAAGACCCGCACTCTTACGGTTATGCTGCCAGTTTCGGTCTTGACCAGTCCTGCGAGGGCGATGTCGTCAACCAACTGCTCGAACTTCAACGACGTGCTGCCGATTATATCCACCGGGATGGACGAGTCGCGGAAAACGCCTATTTCTACGCCGAGCAAAACGCCCGCCTTGCCGTTCGCGCCGAAGAATACTATCGCGCCATGTTCAAAGGTCGCCCTTCCACGTGGAACTTACGCGATCAGCACATGTCAGAAAGCCTCGATGCGCTGCTGCAACATCTTGATAAACAGGTTGAAGGCTCGAAGATCGTGGTGTGGGCGCACAATTCCCATATTGGTGACGCCCGCGCAACGGAAATGGGAGAAGAGGGTGAGATTAACCTCGGTCAGCTTGCTCGTGAGCGTCATGCGGACGAGACTGTCCTGATCGGTTTCAGCACTTATACCGGAACCGTAACCGCCGCGTCGGGTTGGGGAGCCGATGCCGAACTCAAGCGCGTTCGCCCCGGTTTACCCGACAGTTTTGAAAAGTTGTTTCACGAAGTCGAGATTCCCAATTTCCTGCTCATGCTGCGCGGCACAGAAACCGTTTTAAGCCAACCCCGCATTCAACGCGCTATCGGCGTGATCTATCGCCCACAGACCGAACGCCTTAGCCATTATTTCAGCGTGCGCCTGCCGTTTCAGTTTGATGCCATGATCCATCTCGACGAAACCCACGCCGTCGAGCCATTGGAGCGCACTCAGATGTGGGAAGAAGGCGAATTACCGGAAACTTTCCCAACAGGGATTTAGTCAGGAGGAGTGAGATGTCTAATCGAATTGATCGGCGTGAAGATGTAAATCCAGAAGAAGGTGAACGCAAGTACGGGGATGTCGAATTTGCCGATCCTACCAACAACAAGTATCCCATCGACACGGAAGAACATGTGCGGGCGGCGTGGAGTTACATCAACCACAAAGACAACGCCGCCAAGTACGATGCCGACGAGGTAAAGCAGATCAAGAACCGCATCAAGCGGGCGGCGAAGAAATTCGATATCGAGATTAGCGAGGATTGATGAGGAGTATTGTCAAATGGCGTCGATTGGTTTTGTCTTATCATCTGAACAGTTCCCCGCGCCCAAGTTGGTCGAGTTTGGTGCTGCCGCAGAAAAAGCGGGTTTCGACATGGTGTGGAACAGCGACCACTTTCATCCGTGGATGGACAATCAGGGGCATTCCGGTCATGCGTGGATTACGCTGGCAGCGCTTGGTCAGCAGATGCATGAAATTCCAATGGGAACGGGCGTGACCTGTCCTACGTACCGTTACCATCCGTCGATTGTCGCGCAGGCGTTTGCGTCGCTGGCGGTGATGTATCCGGGGCGAGTCTTTCTCGGCGTTGGGTCAGGTGAAGCCTTGAATGAAAAGGCAGTAACCGGACAGTGGGGCGATTACGACGAACGTGCGGAACGCATGGAAGAAGCGATCAAAATCATTCGCATGTTGTGGTCAGGCGATTGGGTAGTGCATCAGGGCAAATACTATCAAGTCCACGACGCACGACTTTATGATTTGCCTCAGCAGCCCATTCCAATTTATGTCGCCGCCGGTGGCGAGGAAAGCACCCGTCTTGCTGGCAGATTAGGCGACGGCTGGATCACCGATGCTGAAACAGCGCTCACCCCCAAAATGCGCGATGCCTTTATGGATGGTGCGCAGTCGGCAGGCAAGAATCCCGACGCAATGCCGATCAGCGCGGAACTCTTTGTTTTCATGGGGACGAAAGAAGAAGCAAAACCCTATGCCGAATTGTGGCGCTTCAGCCCGAAGGCATTTACCGACTTCATCGACGATCCCGACCCGCGCAGTATTCAACGGCGGGCGCAGCAGACGGTTCCGATTGAAGATGTGCTCGAATCATGGGTCGTCAGCTCCGATCCTGAAAAGCACATCCAGAAGCTACAGGAATTGAGCGACGGCGGCGTGACCAACATCTTCGTCCATTCCGCCAATCCCGATCAGGAGCATTTCATCGACTTCTACGCCCAGAACGTACTGCCAAACGTTCAACACGAGCGAATGCGTGCTCAACCGCTGGATACGTATCTGGCGGAACTGCGTCACTAAAATCAGTAGTCACCCCGAAACGCACCAAGAGGTGGAAGGTTGATGTTCCGCCTCTTGGCGGCATGGCATTTCCCGAATAGCATATTTGACCGTAGCTTCATGTCGGCGTGGATTGTCTCTGGAGTGTACAGGGGATCGCCTGATCGTCGTATAATGACGGTACGCACAGGGAGGGGAAATGCACATGAATGAACGTCTTGAACGCGCCTTGATCGCAGTCGCGCGGCGCTCCGCGCCACCGCTTGTTCCTTCCTCTTGGCGGCAGCCCGGCGATTACCCGCGTCCGCTTTCCGAACTGGCGGGTGCGCTCGCGGCGAACAACGTCCTCGTGCTGATTGGCGATCTTGCGCCGGAACTCGCGCATCAGGCGGCGGTACATTTTAAGGATTGGGCAGATGCCTATGTCCAGCTTTACACGCAGTTATGTGAAACGCTCTTTCCCTCGTTCACACAGGTGAATGCCTATTACGCCGATCAGGAATGGCCCCCCGTAGTCGTGATCTACGGCGCGGCGACCCCGGTTATCGTGGTGCTGGCGGAATATGTCGCGCCGTATGTGGTCGCGCGTCAGCGGCAGACGCCTTCCGATGTCGAAATTCG
>DATGQJ010000189.1:0-8271 GCA_035304265.1 Oceanobacillus sp. | reverse complement strand
TCAACTAGCACCACCTGATGATCCGTCTTCTGAATACTGGGGTTTCACAATTGTACGACGTGAAGACCCTGAACGCGGGCGGCGTAGCTCGATGTTTACATATCTCGCACCCCGAAAGAAGGTGCTGCGTTTCCGCGCTCCTTGGATACAACTTCCCAATAATGGGAATCCTGAAATAAATTTACCTGCGCTCGAATGGGGAACTATCATCAAGATGTTCGAGTACGAGATGACAGGTTTGAAAAGGCATATCCGCATTGATTTCAACTACAAGGCATCCCTTCTTCTTGCTAAACCGGGGCTACCAATTCGCTTCTATGAGACACGCGAATATGAAGACCCCACACGCGAAACTATCATGGTTGGGCTTCGTGTTCGCTTGGATGAGGATAAAAGAGACAAACTGGAAGAAGGCTTCCCGACCTATACAGACTTTAAGCTTCACGGTGAAACTTTACGTGCCTCAGTTTATGCGTTTCGACGGGGGAGTGCAGAAACTTACCGTCCCGATCAAGAAGGCATAATCTTTACTATCAACGGTCAGACACACGGCGTTATCAAGCAAGGGTTTTTCAACCGCTGTGGAATGTCTTACTTGGCAGATTCACTGCTTGTGATCGTTGAATGTGATAATCTCACTGGACGGGCGCGAGAAGACTTATTTATGAATAGTCGAGATCGCCTTCGTTCAGGAGAACTCCGTAGTCAAATTGAGAAAATACTCGAAGAGATAATCAAAGATCACCCAGGGTTGCGAGAGTTGAGAGAGAGGAGGCGACGTGAGGAAGTTGAAAACCGTCTTGCCGATGCACAACCGTTAAAGGATATTTTGAATAACATCATAAGTAAATCGAAAACCTTAACTTCCCTATTTGTAGAGGGGACGGAGCTAAGCAATCCGTTTAAAATGCGCCCTGCCGGAACACAAGATGAATTTGTTGGCAGGCGACATCCAACCTATTTCCTGTTGAAGAAAGGGGACGCTGTAAAGAACTGTTATATCAATCTTCGATTTCGCGTTCAGTTTTTGACTGATGCCGATAATGACTATTTCGGGCGTGACAATTATCCGGGCAGATTCACACTTTATCTGAACGGAATACAGGCTGAAGATGATGACTATGTTCTCAATCTCTGGAATGGAACCGCGACTCTAACCGTAACACTGCCTGTCAATGCTTCTGTAGATGATGTACTTGAGTATCGAGCAGAAGTCTACGATGAAACCCTGCTTGAACCCTTTGTCAACACTTTTACCGTTCATGTTGTCAAACCTCTAAATCTTCATCCAAGTAGTGGGGGCAAGCGTAGTCATCCAACTGGAGGCACGAACGGAGATCGTCTCCTCCCAAGCGGTCTTGCTATGCCTAATATCATCCCTGTTCGCCAAGAAGAGTGGTCGTTGCATGGCTTTGACAAATTTAGTGCCCTGAAGGTGATGGAAAATGAAGGCATTTACGAGTTCTTTGTAAATCTCGACAACATATATCTGCAAAGTGAAATCAAAAGCCTTCCTAGAGATGGAAATGCTGCACTACTTGAGGCACGTTTCCAATATGGATTGGTGCTGATTGGATTATCGCTGATAAGAGAAGATAAGCAACGTAGATCGCGGCACAGAGATGATGAGGATGATTTAGTATCTGTTGATGAGCAGATCGCAAACGTATCGAAGTCTATTGCTCCAGTGCTATTACCAATGATCAATGAGTTGGGAGGTCTGGAAATAAGTGAGAATACTTCATTAACAGCAGAATTGGAGTAGGCAAAATCGATGCCTACTCCAGATTTTTAGAATCACCCGTCAATCAGTACAACTAGCTAGTCACGGGTGCTTTCGATCTCATCAACCGCCGGAAATTGAAGCGGTCACTTCAACTGCACCCTCTGTGCCACTTACGGTCGTGACGAGCAGCGTGTAAAGTCCCGCCTGTGGAACGACAAAGCCCTCGATAGCAGCGCTGTAGTTTTCGCTGTTCGGCTCTTGGTCGTCGCTCCCGGCAATGGGATTTTCATCAGGATCGAGCAGCACAATCAGCGGATCAACCGAAGTGTTTGGAGCGCTGGCAATGATGTCAATCACCTGTTGCGTTTCCGCGCGGAAACGCAACAGGTAGACGGTTCCTGCGCCGATCTCAAGCGTGACGGTTTGCGAGAACGATAGCGGTGCTCCCTCTACAACTTCGGGCTTGGCTTGCTCGATATATGCCGCAAAATCGCCTGCCGCAAATTCGGTTTTATCCAGAATTTCGTAAGCCACGCCGCGCGTGTGGTAAGCCTCGGTATAGGCAGGATCAACGCTAAGCGCAAGCGTGAAATCGGCAACTGCCAGTTGATACTCCGCTTGAGCGAAGTAGATCATTCCACGATTGTAGTACGCCTCAACGTCTTCCGGATTGAGGGTAATTGCCTGTGTATAGTCGGCAACTGCCTCTGCATACGCCCCTGACGCATGGTAAGCGAGTCCGCGATTGTAGTAGGCATCTGCATTTTCCGGGTCAAGGCGTATCACCTGATCGTAATCGGTAATCGCCTGCGCGTACTCACCCTGTTCGTGGTAGACGAACCCGCGATTATGGTAGGCGAGCACATATTCTGGGTTGAGGCGGAGTGCTTCATCGAAATCGGCAATCGCTTCTGCATACTCGCCCAACAAATAGTGGCTGTATCCGCGATTGTTGTATGCCTCGACAAAGACAGGGTTGAGCGAGATGGCGGCGGTAAAATCGGCAATCGCTTCCTTGTGATTATTGAGCTGGTAGTACGACAACCCGCGATTGTTACGCGCATCCGCATCATTAGGGTCAAGCCGTATGGCTTGGTCAAAGTCGGCGATTGCGTGCCGGTACTCGCCGATATGGTAGTAAGCAATCCCGCGATT
Organism: Oceanobacillus sp.; assembly: GCA_035304265.1. Taxonomy (GTDB): domain Bacteria; phylum Chloroflexota; class Anaerolineae; order Aggregatilineales; family Phototrophicaceae; genus Flexifilum. Next base: position 5,390 of record DATGQJ010000189.1, on the reverse strand, counting down.
GTTATACGCCAGCACATAATTCGGGTCGAGGCGAATCGCTTCCGTGTAGTCGGCGATTGCCTGCATGTTATCCCCTAGCAGAGAATAGGCAAATCCACGATTGTTATAGGCGGCGGCATACGACGGGTCGATATTGATGGCTTCTGTGTTGTCAGCGATCGACTGTTCGTATTGCCCTAGATTGTAATAAGCCAACGCGCGATTGTAGTACGCCTCGACATAAGCAGGATTGAGGCGAATCGCTTCCGTATAGTCGGCGATTGCCTGTGCGAACTCGCCCAGATCATAGTAGGAATTTCCCCGGTTGTAATACGCCGAGGCGTTATCGACTGAATTTCCTTCTAACGGAATAAGCGTCGGAGAGCCAGAGGGAACGGCGGTTTCGGAGGTTTTTTGTGCCAGCGCTCGCTCGTGACCGAGGGCGATGAACAAGCACAATATGAGAACAGTGTACGGAATAGTGCGTTTCATAGCGAAGCTTACCCTTAGGATGTCCTTGGGTACATTGTAACCCGAATTGAACAGTGAGACGGGAAAATAAGGGGCGAACCTGTGTGTGTTCGCCCCTAATAGAAATCACATCTTTATGGAAAACAGGGACTAGCCGGTGACAGGGGCGGCGTTCAAATCGCCGTTGAAGGTGCCGTAGCCCGCGCTCATCCAGCCGCTTTGCCCGTTGTAATTCACCTGCACCCAGTTGTTGTCGGCGGTGCGTCCGACGACATCCAACACCGTATTGTACGGTACGGTGGTGATCACGTCGCCGTTGACCGGGGCGCTGCGCAGCCGCAGGTTGGAGTTGATGGCGTAGGTGACACCTGTGGGCGACCCTGCCGGAGCGCCGCCAGCCGCAGGTGCGGGCGCACCGCTTTCCCACGCCGCGATCAACGGACGCAGGATGTCGAGCGCTGCCGTGCCAAACGCTTGACTCGGCTCGATGTGCGAGTTCTCGAAATACTCATTCCAACTGACGATCAGGATCACGTTCGCGCCGCTGCTGACCGCGCCGTTCCAGCTACGGGTGAGGAACTGCCCGCCCGCGCGATCCTGCGGTGAGGTGGGATTCGAACGTCCGGCGGCAAGCGCCTGTTCGTCCCAGCCGGGAAGCACCGTCGGGGTGTAGAACGTGCCGCCCGCCTGATTGACGCGCCGCATCCACTGCTGCGCCACCGCCGCGGGATTCGCCGCCCATGCGGTATTGAACAGATATAAGCCGTCGAATACGCCGATGTATGCTGTGTTCGTGCCTTCGGCAACCCAGATGGTGTTGCGGTTGGGGTCTACCTGATTGCGGATGTTGCGCCAGTCCGCGACGCTGAAGCGCCCCTGATTCCAGAAGTAAATCACGGGCTTGCCGTTGTAACGCAGATAGCCGGGGTGGTTGGCACGATCATTGATCAGATAAGCCAGCGAATTCGTCACATCTCCGACGTTGGCATTAAAGGCGGATTCGTGCATATCCAATGCTGCCGCCGCACGGAAACCACGCGCAGCCGACTGATCGAGCAGGCTGTTGAAAACCTGATGGGTGAGGTTATCACCCGCCGGTCCATACCAACTCATGATGAAGGCGTCGATTCCGGCGCTGCGGGCTTCGTCGATCTGGCGTCCTATCGCGCCGCCGTCGCGTGAGTCGTAGGGCTGTGCCGGACGATCCAAGAGGCGTCCATCGCCCCAAGATTCGTGCGTGTACCAACCCATGTAAAATGCCCACACCTGACGCGGTTCCTGTGCTGATGCCGGAAGCGCAAACACCAGCCCTGCGAGAACGGCGATCAACCAAATTTTGCTACGCATTGAAGCTACTTCTCCGTGAAATATGTACATCCGTTCTCAGGATAGCGGAGGTTGTGAAAAGTATCCATAGCGAAATAAGTCATGATAGGACTAAAGAGGGAGTTGATAGACGAAGCCCGTCCCACCCAGACACATCGCGCCGTCCACGTTCAGGCACATGCCGTAATTGTAGGCAAGCGGCTCGTGAATGACGGCGGGTTTGAGCGAAGGCTCCATGTAGTGAATCGGCGTATGCCCGTGTACGATCTGCTTGCCGCCGTAGGTTTGGAGAATGCGGCGCGTATTGCCCAGCCCATCCTCATAAGGATTGAAGAAGGACAGCCGTTCGGAGAACATCTCAAGCAGTTGTTCCCATTGATACCAGTCCTCATTGTGGAGAATCTCGCAGATGTTGCGGTTCACCGCCTCGATGCTGTCGCCATATTCGGTATAGAATTTCGCGTCGGCGTGCATCAACAAACAATCCTCCACCAGCGCCATTGCAGGCAAGTTGATCAGCCATTCGACGTGCGCATCACGAATGCGTTCCAGATCGCTCAGGACGCCGCCGTTGCGCATCCAGCCCATCGTAAACATCGTGTTGGAATGCTGCCTGCCAAACTTGTATGCGCCCAGAAAGAGAATCTCATGGTTGCCGAGCAGCGAATTCACCTCGCCACCTGTTGCCTTGGCTTCGCGCTGTAAGCGCATGACCAGATCAACCGCGCTCACGCCATCGGGACCCCGGTCAAAGAAATCGCCCATGAACCACAATCGGGCGTTGCCGCCGCTCCACCGCCAGTCAGCATCCATCAACCCGGCTTCGCGCAGCAGCGTGACCAGTTTGGCGTATTGACCGTGAACATCTCCGACGACGTAAATGGGCTTGTTCGGCTTCGTCCTACGCAACATGAAAGCCCGACTCCTCAAAGGTGGATTTATTGAAAGCTATTTTCTAATTAAAGGCGGGGATCGTAGGGACACGACGGTGTCGTGTCCCTACAATGCCCATATTTGTTAAACGGCATCAAATCATGGCTTGTATCAATGTCTGTACAGTACAAGCTCCTATGATCGATAATAGTTCGTCCTTTGATGTTACAGCATACATCAAACGGCGAAAGATTTCATGCTCTCATGGTATAATGCGCCGGGAGATCCGCCATGTATTCATCGTCTACCGACCTCAACGTTCGCCTGCAACGCCTTGGATTTACGCCGGAAGACCTCGCAGCCAACCGTTCGGGAGTTCTTACCGAACGCCAGCAGCAGGAAGTCGCCTATCGCCAACGTATCTACGTAAAAAATGGGCGAATCGCGATGCTGGTGATGTGGGGAGGATTTTCGCTGCTGATCGTGGGGTGGCAGGTAGTGTCGCTGCTTACGGGCAGCACGACTATGGAGCGCTTCACTGCGGAACTGCCCTACGTGGGTATCGCTTTGGCGGGGATGACCGGGTGCTTTGGGTTCGCCTTTATCTGGGGACTCATCGGCGGGCGTGATTTGATGAATGGGAAGATCAGCGTTGTAGAGGGACGGGCGCGAGTTCGCGTTCGTGAAATTCCCGGACGCTACCAGAATTACCCGCGCTGTGAGGTCAAGATTGGTGGACGAACGTTTTTACTAGCGGAGCGAAATCAGTTCGATGTTTTTGAGGATGGCGTGAGCTATCGAGTGTTTCACATACGCTTCAGACCGCTGCACATCATCCTTTCTGCGGAAGTGTTGTAGCCATGTCGATTCTGACAGTTTCTAACCTGACCAAATTTTACGGACCCGACGAGATTTTCAGCGGGGTTACGGCGGAGATTCCGCATCGCGCCCGAATCGCCCTTGTAGGACCCAACGGCGCGGGCAAGACCACGCTGTTGAATATTCTGGCGGGGCTGGACATCCCGACAGAAGGATCGGTGACAAAGGCGAAGGGACTGCGGATCGGTTTCCTGCCACAGCGCCCGGAACTCATGGGCGATCATGTGCTGTGGGATGAGATGCTCTCTGCATTTGCCGAACTGCGCGAGATGGAAGCGGAGCTTGCGCGGCTGGAAACGGCGCTTGCCGATCCCGACCAGCACGATACCGCGATGGAACGCTACGGCGAATTGCAGGAGAAGTTCGAGTTCGCGGGTGGCTACACCTATGAGCAGCGCATCCGACGGGTGCTGCACGGTCTGAGCTTTTCGCCTGAAGATTACCATCGTCCGCTGGCGCAGCTTTCCGGCGGGCAGAAAACCCGTGCGCTGCTGGGGCGGTTGCTGCTGGAAGAACCCGACCTGTTGCTGCTGGACGAGCCGACCAACCATCTCGACATCGACGCGATTGAATGGCTGGAGAATTATCTCAAAGAGTTCACCGGTGCTGTGCTGGCAGTCAGCCATGACCGTTATTTCATGGACGCGGTGGCAACCACCGTCTGGGAACTGGATTTCGGGACGCTGGAAACCTATCGCGGCAATTACAGTCACTACGTGCGCCAGCGCGAGGAACGCCACGAACGTCTGTTGCAGGAATACGAAGCGCAGCAGGAATTCATCGCCAAGCAGGAAGAGTACATCCGTCGCAACATCGCGGGACAGAACACCCGTCAGGCGAAAGGACGGCTGCGGCGGCTGGAACGCCTCAAGCGCGACGAGTTGATCCTGCGCCCACGTGAGCGCCGCGACATGCACCTGCGCATGAAAGCCACCGTGCGCAGCGGCGATCTGGTGCTGCGGACGCGCAACCTGACCGTCGGTTGGGATGAACCGCTGTTCCAAGCGCCGGATATTACGCTGGTGCGTGGTGAGGTGGCGGCACTGATCGGACCCAACGGCGTGGGCAAAAGCACGTTCGTCAAAACCATCGTCGAGCAAATTCCGCCGCTGTCGGGCGAGGTCAAGATCGGCGCGGCGGTGAAAATCGGATATTTCGCGCAGGCGCACGAAATGCTCAATCCCAAGAACAGCATCCTCGACGAGGTATTGTCGGTGAAAGAGATGGGGCTGGGCGAGGCGCGGAACTATCTCGGCTTGTTCCTCTTTTCCGGTGATGACGTGTTCCGTCCGGTGGAGACGCTTTCCGGCGGTGAACGCGGGCGGGTGGCGCTGGCGAAACTGGCGCTTTCGGGCGCGAACTTCCTTGTGCTGGACGAGCCGACCAACCACCTCGACATTTCGAGTCAGGAAGTGCTGCAAAACGTGCTGTCGGATTTCAAAGGCACGATTTTGCTGGTGAGCCATGACCGTTACCTGATCGACGCGCTGGCGACTCAAATCTGGGCAGTCAATCCCGGCGAAATGCAGGTGTTTAACGGCACGTATCAGGAATATCTCACGGCGCGGGAGAAACAGCGCGAAGCGGACACCGCCGCAAGCAGCAGCAAGCCAGCACAAAATGGCGGCAAAACCAGCGAGAAGAAACACGGCTTGAACCCGTACCAGTTGAAGCAGCGTCTCGATGAAATCGAGGCGACCATTCACACGCTCGAAGAACAATTGCAGACGCTCACCGCCGACATCGAGACGGCGAGCGCACAGGGCGATGCGGAGCGCGTGCGCGAACTCGGTGAGGCGTACACGCAAACCGAAGCCGATTTACAAGCTGCGATGCAGGATTGGGAACGATTGGTGGAGTAG
>DATGQJ010000188.1:0-3551 GCA_035304265.1 Oceanobacillus sp. | reverse complement strand
TGTTTGCCAGTCGTACCAACCCACCCGCAGCGAATACTCCCCTGCGGGCAATTCCGGCGGCAGGATGATTTCATGCTCGTCAATCACCCTTTCACCCGCTTTCCAATTGCTGGTCGGGCGTTCGGGCATCCCGTCGTGCTGCGCCACTAATTCACCATTCGCATTGAGAAGATGCACAAAGACCGTGTAATCGTGATCAACTTCTTCGATGCCACGCCACTCCAGCAAAATGTCTAGGCTGCCGCCTGACCACGTTTCATCTTCGAGCAATGTTACGCCGTTCAAACTGGCGAAATCTTCCCACTCTGTACCGACGGGGAAATAGCCCTGTGCGGCTGTGATCGGCAACACTTCGACAGTTCCTTCTATCTCCATCGGCGCGGCAACTCGCCAGCGGTAACGCCCCGGTTCAACAGGCAACGGTAAAATCACCTGCTCGAAGAGGACTTCATTCTCCAGCGCATTCGGCGCAGGGTATCGTCCGTTGAGGAACGGCTGTGTCACTTCAATCAGCGCCTCATCCGCTTCCAGCAGGACATAGCATTCAGCCGGAACGACTTCGCCCCCATTGAAATTCAATGCGAAGGTCAGAGGCAAATAAGTGCCTTCTAATACGGTTGCAGGTGGCATCAGTTCTCCGCGCCGCCGGTAAAGCGTCATCGGGCTGAACTCGGCGTCCCCCTCGGTGCTGAACTGGACGATAGGTTGGTAGAGCGAATTGAACCATTCTTCTGTGGTGTAGCGCCAGAGAAAATACTGAGTTGCCAGTATGTAATCTGGCTTGTATTTGAGGGTCGCGTATTCCGGCGTTTTGAAGAACATATCCGGCACGATCAAGCCGAACGAGTCGATGGCGTGCCGCTGTGCGTAATAGCCGACAATGCCTAGATCGGCAAGCAAAAGCGTCGAGTCACGCGGGGTATGTTCGGCAATCCATTCACCTGCAAGACGATAGGTGTTCATGCGCGGCGGTGGAGGGCTGAGTTGCAAGGCGCGGTCTACGTTCATTATCACTGCTAACACAAGTGTTATCAATCCGGCGGCAACCCACATTCGGCTATATTGCCGAACCAGAAAGCGCATGATCGCCTCAGCGCCGATGACCGCCAGCAGAATCAGCGCATTCACCAATGGGGTGTAGTACCAGAAATTGGTTACGTTGAGTGCTGTATACCCAAGCGCATAGAGCAGCGCCCACGCAGCCAGCGGGCGCAATGCGGCGCGTTTCCAAGCCTGCCACATGCCAATGGGAATGAATACCACCGCCAGCACACTTATTGGGTTACTGCCGAAGAAAGTGCGCCAGCGATCCACCCCATCGGCGAGGAACTTGATTCCCTGCAAAAACTCCTGCTTCGCGCCAAAGGTGTTGGGCAGCGGTGCGCCGAAATACGCCCATGCGAAGAGGAACCATGGCGCGATTCCTACAACGTATACAAGACCGAGTTTGATGGCAGTGAGCAACCGGCGCGAAAACGGTGTGTCATCCAACAGGGCAATCAAGCACAACGTACCGCCAAGCACCACGCCGTCGGCACGTGTCCACGTCAGCGCGGCGGCGGTGAGCATCGCATACACACGGCGCTCCACACTCCACAGCCAGAACGCAGCGAAGAGGATGGCGCAGTAAAGCAACGTCTCCATGCCAAAGCTGGCATAATTCAACGGTGACGTTGCCAGCAGCACCGTCGCTGCGAGAATTGCTAATCTGGACAGGTAGCGACGCAGCAGCAGATACGCCAGCACACAGCTCACAATCAGCAGCAGCCCACAGAGGAAATTTCCGGCGTGGAGTAAATCGGGCGTGAGCATGTAGACACCTGCCATCGTCAGCGCCCACAGCGGCGTAGTTGTGCCTTGCACGTATTCACCCGGATTAAAAACGAACCCCACGCCTTGTGCGATGTTGCGGCTGTAGGTGTAGGTGATGAATACGTCGTCCTGTGTATACTGCCAGAAGACGATTGTCAGTACAATGACAAGAATTCCAGCGATCCCCAGAATGGTGGAACGCTTTTGCAAAAGTGTGATCGTCGCCATGCGCTTAATTGTAATCAGCCATTGACGATTTTGAGGAGTAGAAAATGCCGCTACGCGCTTTTGTGGACGGGAAAGAAGTCATCGCCCCAGCCTTGAGCGACGAAGAATGGGAAGCGCTGCGCCAGCGCGTGCAGGATGAAAAGCTGTCCGTTGTCCTTCCCTGCTGTGACCGTGAAGGCTACTTACGCCGCAGCCGGTTAGGAACGCGCCATTTTGCCCACAAGCACAGCACCGACGATGCCGCCCCGCAATGCGAGATGGCGGGGGAGACGATACAGCATTTGAAAGCGAAAGCTGACATTGTCAAAGCGGCGCTGCGGGCAGGCTATCGTGCCGCCCCCGAAATTCCCGGCACAGGTTGGCGTGCCGACGTAATGGCGTCTCGTTCCGATGGCAGCGGGCGTATCGCCTTTGAAGTACAGTGGAGCTTCTTGCGGCTGGAAGATTGCATGTTCCGTCAGGAGCGCTATGCGCGAGACGATGTGCGGGGTTGCTGGTTTTTTCGTAACCCGCCGCCGCAGTGGATACGGGATGGCGATACTGGTCCCGAACTCAAAGCGCGGCGCGAGCTTCCCCTCTTTCACTTATGGGTCAACGCCGATCTGACGTTTTCAGTCTCGCTCAATCGCAAACTCTACAATCTTGACGATTTCGTGTATGCGCTGTTGAAGTCGCAAATTCGCTTTTGTGCTGCTGCTCGTGCGCGGCGGCGGCAGAAACTCCGCTTTGCTTTTGTCGAAATCCCCTGCGAACGTTGTGGTAGAAACACATCCATTTACCACGTCGATACTCGCCTTGCCGCCCGCTGCGGCATGACCTTCATACCAGAGGAGTCGTGGTATTCGGATACGTTCGCCTTCCATCCACAGGTGCAAGCCGCTGCCAGCCGCATTGCGGAAAACAACACATGGACGCGAATGGGCGCAATTCGCCCTCGCACCAGCGAACGCGAGAAAGAAACCTATCTCTCGTTTGGCTGCGCCCACTGTAATGCCATGCTGGATCGCTCCTACGTCGAGATGACGTTGTACGGCACACGCCGTCTCGAAGAGGCTTACGAAACCGATGGTTACGAAGTCGAGGTGACGTTCGAGAAATCTCCGTCTGCCCGTGTACCTCACTGGTGCTACGCGCCCAAAGGCGGGTTTTGCTGTGGGGCGCATCAACGTTCGTCGTGAAGTTTGTAAAATATTCTTGTATCCCCTTTTCATGATCGTAAAATATATTGAGATGTCCAATTTCAACTAATAATAAGGAGCACGTTGTCATCATGCATCGCTCCCGCCTCCTACTTACATTCCTGCTGGTGCTGCTCTCGATTGCTCCGCTTGGAAAAGCTGTTGCTGTCCCGCCTGATACCTGCAACGAGGTCATTTTTTACAGCGAGGATCATGAGGGTTCGACGAATTGGACGAGTCCCACCGAATATCCCTCTTCGGCACAGTATCGCGTCCAGTGGTCTTTGGGAACAGGTGGTCATTACGCATCCGGGACGCGCTGGTTTGCCAATA
>DATGQJ010000187.1:0-3388 GCA_035304265.1 Oceanobacillus sp. | reverse complement strand
ATATCCCTACCAATTTGGTGATACAACGGAGCTTGGCTGGTGGGGTAGCGTTATCTTGTCGAAGTATCCCGCTGCCTCAGAGCAAGAATTTGTCGTCACCGCCGATAGCATACCTTATTTCCAGCGCGTGACACTCGATGTAGATGGCGAGCGCATTACGGTTTACAACGTTCACGTCCCCATGCCAACCGGAGACGAGCCGCATTTTGCTTTTGATACGCAGAACGGCTTTCTCAACATGCTCTTGAAGTACGATCCCGAACCGCGAGATGTGGGAATCAGAACCTTGCTCTCGGCGCTCGATGCAGAAATTTACCCCTTCATCGTCGGTGGGGATTTCAACATGAGCGATCAGGCGGCGATCTACGATGACCTTGCGGCGCGTATGGGCGATAGTTTCCGTGAGGCGGGTTACGGACTTGGCGCAAGCTGGCCCCTCGCTGAGATCGCCGGACTGCCGTCGTTTGTGCCGCCGTTGGTGCGGATCGATTACGTATGGCACAGCCGCGATTTTGAGGCGACCAGCGCGTTACAGGGTCCACACCTCAACTCGGATCATCTGCCGCTTTCCGTTACCCTCTCCCGCGCCGCGCGGTAGCTGACAATGCTCACGACGATGATGAGTGCCGCGACGATCCCCCAGTAGATGAACCATACCGCCTGCTCAATCACAATGCTCGTATACTGGGGCAGCAGTTCGGTCAGAATGCCAAAAACGCCGACGGCGATCAGCAGAATGCCCGCCGCGCGGTTAAGTAGTTGGTGATAGCGTGCCAGCCCGCCCACCAATCGCCGCTGTAGTGGGAGTGCCAGCAGGGGCAGCATCACGAGGGGCCAGCCAAATCCCACGCCAAACGCCAGAAACCAGATCAATCCATCTGCCAGCGCACGCGCATCGTTCGCGCCGAGTAAAAACGCGCTGGTGATCACGGGTCCGGTGCAGGGCAGAGTCATCGGTCCAAACAGCAGCCCGTACACGTAAGCCATACCGTAGGGATTGCGCAGCATCGGCGTTTGTGCCGTCGCCAATCGCGCGAATGGGCTGCGATCCAGCAGGGTCATCACGCCGAGCACGATGACAATCCCGTAGATCAGGGGCAGCACATAGGGGAGCAGTACCCCAAACGACTGCTGAAGTAAATACAGTACCAATCCGATGATCAGCATCATCGTGAGAATGCCTGCCAGCACCAACAGCCCAAGCCAACCCGTCGCGCGGCGCGAACGGCTGTCATCGGCGTTGCCCGCGAGGAAGGCGATCAACCCCGGATACAACGGCAGCATACAGGCGTTGGTCAAAATCGCGGCGTTGCCCAGACTGAAGGCGGTCAGCAGGTCGGACATTATGCTTCATTCGCGGCTGTGAGTTTGGCGATCAGGTCGTCAGCGGAATGATAGCCGGTGGCGAGCGCCGAAGTCGTACCGTCAGGGTAGATGATGAAGTGCGGCGTCGAGGGCGGCGTGGTCACGGTACGCCCGAAGGTATTGGTCAATTCGGTCAGCATTTCCGGCGTGACGACAGCGAATATCCAACCGAAATCGCGTTCGTCGGCGTATTCCACCAGTTGTTCGTTGGTGACGTTGGTTTCGATTTGCAGCGAAAGGAACACGTAGTCCTCGTCGCCCAATTGTGAACGAACGTCGATCACCGTGCGCTGCTGGTTCATACAGTTGATGCACCACGTCGCCATCGGCTCGACGTAGACGGTTTTTCCCTCAAAGTCGGCGAAGGTGAACGTCTCGCCTGTTCGGGCGTTGGTCAACGGCATCGTGTGCCATGCTGGTCGCTCTGCCTCGTCTTCCGATGGTGATACGACGCTTTCGGCAGTCGGGGCGCTGGTTGGTTCCACTGCGGCGGGCGAACAGGCGGCGATCAGCAGAATTGCGATAAGAAGTCGTTTTTTCATAGGGCAATCTCATATCTATAGCTCATCACAGCATAGAGTCGTTGGAGAATATTGCTATTACATAACCAGACGATAAGCATTTGATGAGTGAGTTGTGTAATTGTCTACAGCGATAAAGCCGCTAGAATTGCCCGCGTGAAGAAGGGATGCGTTTCATGCGTAGATGGGTCTTGATCGTGGTCAGCCTGCTGGTGAGCGGGGCTTTTTTGTGGCTGGTGCTGCGTGACCAACCGCTCGATGAAGTGCTAGCGAACATTCAGCAGGCGAATTTCCTCTGGATTTTCGTCAGCTTTCTCAGTGTCGGCGGTGCATTGTGGACGCGCGGCATTCGTTGGAGAGGGTTGGTTGGAAATCGGGTTTCGGTGTCTCAAGGCTTCTACATCTTCAACGTGACCATGCTGTTCAATCAACTTCCGCTGCGGGCAGGCGAGGTCGTGCGGACGCTGCTGGCGACTCGCTATGGCGTGCCGATGGTGACAGGCGCAGCAAGTATCGTCGTCGAACGGCTGATCGACGTTCTGACGGTGGTTTTGCTGATTGTCTTTGGGTTGACGCGAATTCCATCCGCGCCACCCGCGCTGACCAACGCGGCGACTTTTTTCGGTATCGCGGCAACCGTCGGCTTCCTGACGCTGATCTTGCTGGCACGGTTTCCCAATCTGGCGCACAACCTGCTCATCTTTCTGGAAAAGCGGTTGCCCTTCCTTGTGCGGTTAGGACTGCGCAAGCGCCTTGAAGAACTATTAGATGGCTTGCGTCCGTTCACACACTGGCGCAGCGCCTTGCACGTGATTTTGTGGACGATCATCGGATGGGCATTGTCGCTCTTCACGCTGGTTTCGCTAGGGTGGGCGTTCGACGTGCAGGGGATTGACCTGTGGCTGCTCTCGGCGTTGAGCGTGTCGATGGCAGCGCTTGGCGTTGCGATTCCGGTCACGGTGGCGGGCATCGGTCCGTTTCAAGCGGGCGTGATACTGGGCGGTGAAATCCTCGGCATGAACTCCGTCGTTGCGGCAAGTATGGGCATTGTCTTTCATGGCGTGACGCTGCTGGCTTACGCCGCCTTCGGCGTGGTTGGGCTGCTTGGGCTGGGCGTGTCGTTTGGCGACCTGATGAAGCGAACCGATTCTACAACTGAAGTCGCAACGGAGTAAATGGCATTGAAAGCCATCAATCTGGGTGTAACCTTCTTGCTCGAACTCTGTATGCTTGCCGCCTTTGCCTACTGGGGATTTACGACGGGGACAATGCTGCTCACTCAGCTACTGCTGGGTATTGGCGTCCCTGTGTTCGCGGTGCTGGTGTGGGGTCGGTTTATGGCTCCCAAATCAAGCACAAGGCTCACCGGAGCGGCGTACCTCGTGCTGAAGTTCATTCTCTTTGGGGCTGCCGCACTCGCTTTGGCGGTTGTCGGGCAAACGACATTGGCGATCCTATTCATGGTGGCGTCAGTGATCAATCAGGTGTTAATGCTGGTGTGG
>DATGQJ010000186.1:0-4581 GCA_035304265.1 Oceanobacillus sp. | reverse complement strand
TTCTCTCCACTAATACTCGACGCGCCGACCAATAATTCGGAACTGAATGAGGGTGAAAATGGCGATAATGACTGCCAACGTGACCGCCACCGCCGAGCCGTAGCCCATACGGAACGCTCGCCATGCGATTTCATATAAGTAGTAGATCACCGTATACGATGCCCGTCCGGGTCCTCCCGTAGTCATAATGAACGGCTGCCCGAAGACCTGGAAGTGTGAAATGAACCCGGTGACAGTGACGAAGAGAATGGTCGGGCGGAGCAGGGGCAGGGTGATGTAGAAGAAGAGTTGGCGACCATTCGCGCCGTCAATACGGGCGGCTTCGTAGAGATTTTCAGGAATGCCCTGTAACCCCGCAATGAAAATGAGCATGGGGAAGCCGAACCCCCACCATATTGTCGTGAGGCTCAACGCTGGGATGACCAGTCGCTCGTCGCCTAACCAGTTCACGGGTTGTATGCCTAGAAAACTTAGGAAATAGTTGATAATGCCGAACTGGGTACTCAGCAGCCAGACCCACGTTAAGCCGACCACGCCTACCGAAAGCAGGGTGGGCATGTACAAAAGGACGCGGAAGAAATTTTGTCCTTTGATCGGCTGCGTGACCGCCACCGCGCACATGAGGGCGAGAACCGTCGTGCCTGCCACTGTAAGGATCGCGAACACAATCGTGTTCTGGACCGAAATCCACCACACATAGTCGTTGAACAATTCCTGATAATTGCCCAATCCGATGTATGGGCGGGCGGGTCTAAGAATTTGCCAGTCGTAGAAGCTGAAGTTGACCGCGCTTACAACGGCTCTGACCACAAAAATGAGGAAGAAAATAATGAAGGGGGCAAGAAATATATAGGCAGCCACAGCCTCACGGGTACGCAACCGCATCTGGAATGAGCGAAACGTTCGTTTCGGAGCAACGGTCTCCGTCATCATTGCATCTGTTTGTGCCATAAGATATGTCCTCAATAAATCGCTGGCTGCAACCGCACTACCAAACGACAAGGGTGGGGGCGTATTCACCCCCACCCAATGACCGATTTACATGCTGCGATCCAGAACCTGCTGCATACGCGAAGCAGCGTCGTCCAGCGCTTGCTGGGCGGATTTCTGCCCGTTCAGCGCTGCGCTCAGTTCGGGGTCGAGCGCGGCGTACAGTTCCTGAAGCGCGACGTGCTGCGCGTCCAGAATGCCGTACTCGGTGAATGTCTGACCAAGCAGAATGTTGGTCGGGTAGTTCTCAGGATCGAGCGCTTCCTGTGCGGAGAGACGCGCCGGAACCTGACCGGATGCTGCCCAGTCCACCTGATGCTCGCTGACCCAGCGGATCAGAGTCTGGACGGCTTCCAGTTGGTCACCCTGCGTATTGGCGGGAACCATGAAGGTATGCGCACCGAACCATGTCGCGGGTTGATCGCCGAACTGGAGTTGGGGCCAAGCTGCCCATTCGATGTCGGTTTGATCGACGGCGAAGTTACGGAACCACGTGCCGGTGGGCAGAACGGCGACTGCGCCAGCCGAGAAGCCCTGCCACGTGTCAAAGCCAGCGGCGGGCGGGGAGACGTTGTAGGTGTAAACCAGATCAATGAACTGCTGAAGCGCGGTCACGCCTGCTTCCGAATTCACGGTGATCGTCGTGCCGTCTTCGCTGATCAGGCTGCCGCCGTGCTGTGCCAGCACTGACAGGAAGTTGACCAGAGGCCACTCGCCGACGGTGAAGCCCCACTGCGCCACGTTTTCAGGATCGAAATCGGGGGAGGCGGCGTTGTTGCCATTGGCATCGAGGGTAAGCTGCTGGAATAGCTCAACCCAACCTTCGTAGGTCGTCGGCTGTTCCATGTTGGGATCGACTCCGGCGTTCTCGAACGCGCCAACGTTGATCCACAGACCACGTCCGTGATTGTCCAGCGGAATGCCGTAGAGTACGCCGTCCCACATCATGCCGTTGAGGGTCACTTCGGAAACGTCGTCATCGGGGAACCAGCCACCGCCGGAGGTGTACCAACTGCCGAGGTCCTGCACCACGCCGAAGCTGGCGAACATCGGAACTTCAGAGGCGTGTACAAGGAAAACGTCGGGCGGTGTCCCGGCGACAAACGCGGTTTGCAGCTTCGTGTACAGCGTATTCCACGGGATGATTTCAGTGGTGACGGATATATCCGGGTTTTCCTGAACGAAATCACCGAGCATCGCATTCAGGGTGACACCATCGGAACCTGTCAAGCCATTCCAGAAGGAAATGTGACGGTCACCCGTACCGAGTTGCTCCACAATCGCAGTCGGCGTTGGTTCTACTTCCTCTTGCGCCTGAATGCTGATCATTGAAAACGAAAACACCAGCGTTACCAACATGAAAATTGTGGATAGTGCAATTAAAGACGAACGCTTGGACATTTCTTTACTCCTCTTTCAAGAACAAACTTCAGGTCATTATGTAAACTTCTGTGTGCGAATTTTGAGCGAAGCCGCAGGCTGCCAACGGCAAGTGTTGCGAACCAATTGTCCGTTGCGTCAGGGGCTTCTGCTGGAATTCATCCTCCTTCCTTGACTGGTAAGTGATTCCGACTGAAGGGTATAGGCATAGCATTGGGCAAGCGAATTGTGAACGTTCGCCTAAAGGCACTATGCCTTGAAACAGGCGTGGCACGGGAAAAACTGATGACAGGTACTGGGAGCTTGTTAGAGGAAATATCGGGTGACTTGAGGCACAAATCACCGTCTAAGTAAAGAGCAAGATCGCTTTTCATCTACATTCCAATTAAAAAAATAACAATAGCTCTAACTGTAAAGCATTTAACCTGTATTCGAATGTCTGTATTCGAATGCATAAAAAGGATGCTAACATATACCCTGTAGATGTGTCAAGCAATTTGCACGTGAAGGTTTGTGTGAACTGCATATGGATCATCAAACGGAATAGTTGACAATTAGAGGGTGATAGATTTCATATAGCAAATATATATAGAAGGGTATATAAAAAGGGTTCGCTATATCGAAGTGATTTTGAGCCGACACCCTATTTCGTTGTCTGATCGCGAGAAAGAAGAGCATAACTGCCATATGGTCAACATTACTCCCGTAAAACGCAAACGCCCTACAATGTACGATGTGGCGAGACTCGCCGGTGTTTCGCAGCCGACCGTATCTCGTGTGTTGAACCATACTGAGGCTTCGGCACTCATCAGTGACGAAACGCGCCAGCGGGTTCTCGCGGCAGTCGAAGAATTGGGCTATCGTCCCAATACCGTCGCCCGTAGTTTGCGCACGCAGCGTACCCAAACCATCGCCATGCTCATTGCCGACATTTCCAACGGCTTTTATCATCCGATGGCGCGTGCGGTTCAAGATGTTGCTCGCCAGTACGATTACGAAGTGCTCCTGTCGAACAGCGATCACGTATACGAGAACGAGCACCATTTTTGCGAAATCGTCTTAAGCCGCCCCGTCGATGGCGTGATCATGGTTCCCATCCACCTGACGACAGAAGACTTAGGGCGCTACGTCGAACAAACCCACATTCCCTTCGTCGTACTTGCCGAGCAGATCGATCACCCTAATATTGACGTGGTCTACGTCGATGATGAGAAGGCGACCTACGATGCGATTCGCTGGTTGATTACGGAGGGGGGGCACCAGAAGATCGGTTACGTTGGCGTGCCCGACTTTTACCCGCCCGGTCCGCGTCGTAGACAGGGATTGGAACGCGCCCTGAAGGATTCAGGTCTCTCGCTCGATCCGCGCTTCATGTTTGAAGGTGACTTCACGCTGGAGAGCGGCAAACGTGCCGCCCATGCGATGATGCAGGTCGGCGAACTTCCGACGGCGGTGTACGTCATCAACGACTTGATGGCGATTGGGGTGATCCTCGCGCTTCAAGAGGCGGGGTACTCCGTTCCCGGTGATGTGGCGGTACTTGGCTTTGACGATATTCCTGAAGCGACCATCGTCCGACCCACGCTCTCGACCATCGCGCAAGACCCGCGTGACATCGGTCTCAAACTGGCGACTGCATTGTTCGAGCGCCTTGAGAATCCTGAAATCAAAGAACGGCGCGTGTTTCAGAGTTCATGCCGCCTGATTGTGCGGGAATCCACGTAAATAAATGAGGCGACACGTTGTGTCGCCTTTCGATCTGTCGTAATGATCAGGGCAAGTGTTTACTGTTTCCGTGCGCGTGCCTCGCGGTAGGCTTTGGCATCAAAACGCCGCCGTTCGCCCTCGATCTTGTAGTCGAGCTTTTCGACCCCAAGCGCGTGCAGTACCGTCCGTTCAACCGGAGAATAATCCGCCGGATTTTCACGGTTGAAATTCATCGGCTCTCGCAAAGAGACAGGCGGATTGGTGATGAACCGCGCAACGCCGGAATGATTCTGCGATGAAGCGTGCAGCATGTACGGGTGCATAAACACCACGTCACCCGCTTTTCCCGTCGCTTCGCGGAAATCACGGCATTGTCTGATCAGGCTGCCAAATCCGTTCTCGAAGGGGTGAAGTCCGGTTCGATCCGCGAGTAGATACTCTGCAACCGGTTTAATCGAATCGGGCGCGAAAAACGTTCCACCGCCGCGCGGCTCAATGTCCTTC
>DATGQJ010000185.1:0-3053 GCA_035304265.1 Oceanobacillus sp. | reverse complement strand
CGATAGCGCTAGGGGTTCTTGCATGGAAAGCGGGACGCAACCTCAACATGCTGGTACTGAATTTCCTTGCCGTGATCACGGGGTTGAACGCGGTGATGGATTTGGTCGGCGTGGTCAATTACAGCAATGCCAGAGTGGGTGATGTGGTCAATGACGCGGCGGCATTTTCACGAGAGGTTGCGCCGATTTTGCCGCCTGTGGTCTGGGCGGTGATCTGGGCGCTGTTGGCGGTGCTGATCCTCGGCGCGTCGGTCTATTACAGCCTGATCAAGCGGCACATCAAATAATGTACGGGGCAAAAGGTATAATTCTGAACTCAAGTATGATCGCCGAATGAGGGTGAACTATGCCAAATCTAGGAAAAAACTTTAGCGGCGTTTTCTACCGGAGTACACCGGGCAGTGACGCCGCGTCGAAAACCTATAGTCTGCTGCGCTTTTATGATGATGGGATCGTGCTCTGGACGCAGTTCTCCGATACAGAAGCACTGGACAAAATCTGGGCGCAGGTGAGCGAATGGTTCAACCGCGACAGCAACGACGAGCGAGTCGGCAAAGGGAGCTACAAATCCGACGGCACGCTGGTCGCTTTGAAGGTCGATAACCCGATCACCTACGGCACGCTGGACTATACCGGCGCATATGACGGCGGCAGCAAAATGGAACTGATCCGCGATAACAAGCAGTTTGAAACTTACATTGCGCTATTTCCGCCGTCACGCGCGGGGGCTGCCTCGAACGATCCGTTGCACATTCAGAAGCAGTTGGAAGAGCGCCGCAAGCGGCTGTTCGGTGGGGAAAATAAACCCTCTGGAGAACCAGAGACGACCTGAAACTTGCAAACCACATCCGCTTTGCGGTTCAATACACCTGTTTGCGCCTCATCTCAGGACAGTCGTTTATGGAGAGCATCCCTTCTACGATGCGGGCAGTGGTTATCGATAGCTACACCGCAGGTATTGACCACGTGAAAGTCGAAGAACGTCCGACACCGGTGCCAAATGCAGGCGAGGTGTTGGTGCGGATCGCCGCAACACCAATCAATCCGTCGGATTTGTCGTTCATTCAGGGGCGGTATGGGGTGAGAAAATCGCTGCCAACCGTGCCCGGATTTGAAGCCAGCGGGACGGTGGTGGCGGTTGGCGAAGGGCTGCTCGAAGAGTCGTGGGTGGGCAAACGGGTGGCGTGTTTCGCCAACGATGGTGACGGCACGTGGGCGGAATACATGGCAACGACGCCGGAGAACTGCCTGCCACTACCGGATAACGTCAGCGACGAACAGGGCGCGATGGCGCTGGTGAATCCCTTGACCGCATATGCGCTGATGGACAAAGCGCAGTCAATGGGCGTTGGAGCAGTCGTGCAGACGGCGGCTGCCAGCGCATTAGGCAAGATGATCGTGCGGCTGGGGCAGCGCATGGAAATCGGCGTGGTCAACGTGGTGCGGCGCGATGGGCAAATCGCTGAGTTACAGGCGGTGGATGCCCAGTATATCCTCAACAGCACAGAGCCAACTTTTGAAAAACATTTGCGCGAAGCCTGCCGTCAACTCGACGTGCGGTTGGGCTTCGATGCGGTGGGCGGCGAAATGACCGGACGGGTGCTGCGTGCCATGCCGAACGGCGGACACATCATCGTCTACGGCGGGCTGGCGGATGCGCCAAGCGAAATCGGCGTCGATCAACTGATCTTCAGGAACAAGTCGGTGTCCGGGTTCTGGCTGCCGTTGTGGATACGCGATCAGGGTGTGGAAGGCATGGCAAAAGCATGGCGTGAGGTACAAACGTGGATCGGCGGCGATTTTCAGACCGATGTGCGGGCGCGATATACCCTCGACGCGGTGCAGGAAGCCTTGCACGATTACACCGGACAGATGACAGGCGGCAAAGTGTTGTTTGTGAACGAGGATGAATAAGCGGCGAACCTCTGGAATCCGAAATAGCGTTTATGATCTCTAATCAACGTAATCCGCTGTGGGTTTTGCCCGGACGAATTCTGGTGGCGCTGGCATTTGTGACGCTGCTGGTGATGCAGGGACGGGCGATTTTATTGTTTGCCGAACATGCGCGGCTGGCGGCGGCATATCCCTATAACCTCAATTACGGCGAGGGACCGCTGCTGGATCAGATAGTGCGGCTGTCACGCGGCGAGGGCATCTATAACCTCGACGTGCCGCCGTTTACCATCACCAACTATCCGCCGCTGTACATGCTGGTACAAGCGCCCTTCGTGAGCACCTACGGGGTGTCGTTTGCCTACGGGCGGGTGATTTCGCTGGCGAGTATTGTGCTGGCAACCCTGTTTTTAACCCTGACGATTCGAGCGATCACGAAGAGTTGGTTGGCAGGGCTGGCAGGCGGGCTGATTCTGCCCACGATTCCCTACATTTTGCATTGGTCGCCGCTGGTACGGATCGACTCGTTTGCGCTGGCGTTGAGCATGGCGGGGCTGTTCTGCGTGGCGCAGTTTCCGCGTAGCCGATTCGCCGGAGTGCTGGCAGCACTATTGATGGCGGCGGCGGGTTTTACACGACAGACCTATTTGCTGGCTGCACCGTTGGCAGGGTTTTTGTGGCTGTGGGGCAGCGGCAATCGCTACCGGGCGATGATCTTTGGTCTGTTGTTCGGGAGCGTGGTGCTGGGGATTTTCGCGGTTCTGCTGGTGTGGACGCAGGGCGGCATCTGGTTTCACATCATCACCGCGAACGTGAATGCGCTTGATCCACAGCTTGTGAACACCTACGCCGAGGAAATAACGCGAAATTTTCCGGTGTTTCTGGTGGGCGGCGGGTTGTTCGTGCTGGCGGGTTGGCTTGGCGGGCGTCCGTACTGGTGGTTGGTTGCGCCATATACCGTCGGGGCGGTGGTGGTGGCATTGACCATCAGCAAAGTCGGGTCGGACATCAACTATCTATATGAACTGTCGGTGGCGTTCTGCATGGTGGCGGGGGTCATGGTGGCATGGCTCAAGCGCGTGCCATTCCTGCGGGCGATTGTGCTGGTGCTGCTGGCGTGGCAGGTGTATGCGGCACAGGAATTGAGCCAGAGCAAGTAT
>DATGQJ010000184.1:0-3916 GCA_035304265.1 Oceanobacillus sp. | reverse complement strand
GAAGCGCGGCGCGTTCTGAGCGAGAATGAGGCGCTGTATGCGTTCCTCAACCGTCTGCGCAAGCGTTTTTACCCGCTGACCAATTACAGCCTGTTGGTGCTGCTGGTCACGGGCATGTTCCAGATGCCGCCTGATCCCAATTATCAAGGCTTACTCGATTTCTCCAACGATTGGGGACGCCTGATTCTGCTCAAGCACGTTGGGGTGGTGGGCATGGTCATTTGCGGGCTAGCGATTCAGTACAGCGTTATCCCCGCGCTCGAACGCACGTCAATGCTGCTGGAGCGCGGCAAGGGCGATCCCGCCGAATACGAACGGTTACGGCGGCGCGAGGTGCGGCTGACGTGGGCGAATATCGTTCTGGCGCTGCTGGTGTTGGCATGTACGGCATGGGCGACTTCGCTGTAACGTGTTACATTTTGTAGGCAAAAGCGTTTATTCGATAAGCGGGGAGCGTGTTGTTCCCTGCGGTATAATACATCCTCTTTTACGGGTTATCTCTGGGGTGATGGTTGTCTGATCGGTTGAGTTTTGGGCTGGCAGTGCTGTTGCTGCTGCTGGGAACCTTCCTGCGACTCTGGGACATTGCGACGCTGCCGCCGGGACTGAACCGCGACGAGATCAGCGATATTCGCATTGCCGAAACCGTCCGGCAGGGACGGGTTGAAGTCTTCTACGAACTCGGTGGAGAGGGTCGAGAAGGCTTGTTTCCGGCGGTGCTGGCAGCCGTAACCGGCGTGACCGGAGGCGGTCTCATCGGCTACCGGATGCTCTCGGTATGGGCGGGGCTGCTCTCGTTGGCGTTGATGTACGCCCTTGGCAAGCGGTTGTTCGGCGCTCCGGCAGGCTTGGCGGCAATGGGCTTACTTGCCGTCAATATGCTGCCGATTTTGCTCTCTCGTGTCGCCGTCCGAGAAGCAATGCTGCCGATGTTCTTCACGGCAATATTACTGGCGCTGGCGCTCGCCTTGCCGATTTATGGCAGAAGGACTGCGGCAGGCGCGACGCCTTTTGCGGCGCTTGGCGTTTTACTCGGCGTGGGTTTTTACATCCACCCGATCAATTTCATGATCACCCTTCTGACCATGCTTTTTATCGCCTACATTGTTATCTCGCGGCAGCCGCTTACGCGCCGCACCTTGAGCCTGACGTGGTTCACCGTCGTGGTCTTGATCGTTATCGCCACGCCCTATCTCACGTCCAGCCTGCAATTTCCGGAGCTTGCCGGGGCGGGGCGCGTATTCGCCCTGAACATCAGCACGCCGCTGCGCTCGCTCATCGACGGATTGGCGGGGCTGCTGTTTGCAGGCGACGAGAACGCGACCTGGAATCTGCCGGGGCGTCCCCTGATCGATCTGGTGAGTGGGCTGTTCGTGCTGGTTGGGTTGTTGACGGCGCTGCGCTATTGGCGACAGCCGCGCTTTACCCTGCTGCTGTTGGGTACGCTGCTGCTCACCCCTGTCGCGTTGGTGCGCGATAGCAGTCCCAACTTCCTGCATTACGCCACGCTCTTGCCGCTGCTGGCGCTGTTGTTCGGGCTGGGCGTGGTCACGCTGTACCGCAGCCTGCACAACCCTACGAGCCGCCGTATCGGGGCGTTTGCGCTGGCAGGGCTGATCATCTTCAACTTGCAGTGGACAGCGCGTGACCTTTTCAGCGTGTGGGTTGGTCATCCGGATACGCAGACGGCTTATAACGCGCGGTTGGGAATGCTGGCACATCGTATCGACGTGACCTCGAATCAAATCCCAACCGTGATCTGTACCCCCGCGCCGCGTCCGCCCAACGCGCCGCAGCAGTTGACCAGCACTCAGCTTATTGCCCTGATGATGCATCGCACCACCGAAAACCTGCGCTATGCCGACTGTGGCACGGGCTTGATCTTCACAGAGGGCGGGGCGCAGCAACAGATCATCCTGCCGGAACCGAACGCGCTCGAACGGGTGCAGCCCTACCTGCGCGAGTGGTTGGACTATGGGTACGTATTGCAGACGAGCGATCTCCCGCCTAACGGTGTGGTCATACTGGATGTCGAAGAACAACTCGCTGACACGATTGGTGCATTCACGACCACCGCGCCTGTTGCCTATGCGCCCGAATCGCGCGGCGGAGCCAGCGTGACCGCGCCGCCTGTGCGCTTCGGCGGCAACCTGACCTTCCTCGGCTATGTTCCCAACTGGTCGAGCGTGTATGCCCCCGGCTCGGTCTTTACTGTGATCACCTTCTGGCGTGTTGATGGTATTGTGCCGACGGATTTGCGCCTGTTTACGCACCTGCAAGCCGATCCGGGTGCAGCGCCAGCGGCACAGAACGACGCCATCAGCGTTTTGCCGGAGCAGCTACGCCCGCGCGACGTGTTCATTCAGGTGACGTTCGTGCAGCTTCCGCGCACCATGCCAGCCAGCAGGTACAGCATTTCCGTAGGCGCATATGAGAGCAACACCGGAACCCGCCTGACTGCCTTCGATGGTGATCAGCCGCGCGGCACACGCCTCTTCATCGGTCAGGTTTCCATTCAGGCTGGCTAAGCCCCGCGCAGTCATGGGATAATGGCAGCCTCACCCTGTTTGGGGTGAGGTTTATTTACCCATCACTGGCGTAATTCTATGTTTGAAATCGTCTTCTTTGGCACGTCGGCGTCCGCCCCATCCATTCAGCGTGGGTTGTCGTCGCAGGCGATTCTGGCGGGTGAACACCGTTTCTTGATCGACTGCGGCGAAGGTACACAGCGCCAGATTTTGCGCAGCGGCATCGGCTTCAAACGACTGAACCGAATCCTGCTCACACACGGACACCTCGATCACATTCTGGGGTTGGGCGGCTTGGTGTCTACCTTTGCCCGGTGGGAAAGCATCGAAACCCTCGATATTTACGGCAGCCGTACCACGCTGGATCGGGTTCATGCGCTGCTGTTCAATGTCGTGTTGGGTTATGAGCGCCTGCCCGTTCAAATCAACCTGATCGAGCTTCAGGCAGGCAAGTTCTTCGAGGCAAAGGATTTCACCGTAAGCGCCTTTCCGGTTTCGCATCGGGGCAGCGGCTCGTTCGGCTTCATTTTTCAGGAGCATTCGCGCCGTCCGTTTCTGGCGGAAAGAGCGGCGGAACTTGGCGTCCCCGCCGGTCCCGAACGCGGGCGATTGGTCGCAGGGGAAAATGTCACGCTGCCAGACGGACGAGTCATTACGCCGAACATGGTACTGGGCGACGTGATTGACGGGGTAAAACTGGTTTACATCGGCGACATCGGACGGCTGGATAACGTCCGTGAGCACGTCGCCGGAGCGGACACGCTGGTGATTGAAGCGACGTTTCTGGATCAAGAAGCCGAGACCGCCGCGCACTTCGGGCATATCACCGCGAAGCAGGCGGCAACGTTGGCGAAAGAGATGGGCGTGCGTTCGCTCATCCTGACGCACGTTTCACGGCGCTACCGCGAGAAGCAGATTATCGAAGAGGCGCGAAGCGTTTTTCCCGATGCACATGTCGCACGCGATCTCGATCACTATGCCATCAAGCGTGGCGAACTCGCTAAAAAGCTGACGCGCGACGACACACGCGCACGCAATATCGCGCCAAGCCCCGACGAAGCGGAACCCGACGGCGAAGCGTAAGCGGGAATACCTGTATGGTTTCCCGCTTCTGATTTATACTCTTGCCATCCCCATAATCAAAACGGAAAAACCTTATGCCTGATTCCAATTTGCTTGAACGCCTCGACGATTACATCACCGATCTATTTGCCCCTGAAGATGACGTTTTGCGCTGGATACAGTCTGAAGCCGAGCGAGCAGGGCTGCCCGCCATCAGCATTCAGCCGTTTGAAGGGCGATTGCTGCAATTCTTGCTCCGCAGTGTTGGGGCGCGGAAAGTGGTCGAAATCGGGGCGCTGGCGGGCTACAGCGGCGTGTGGATGGCG
>DATGQJ010000183.1:0-5404 GCA_035304265.1 Oceanobacillus sp. | reverse complement strand
TTTGATTCCCCGCCCTTGACCGTACCCTATCCCTCTACTACAATTCCCCGCATCAAAGGTCAAGTTGACTTTGCCGCAGACAGCAGGTGGTGTGCTGCACCGCAGCCAATCCTTAATATCCTGCCGAGGCGAGGGATGCAGTTCTCTGTGTGTGTGAATGGACAGCCCTTGCATGTTTGCGGGGGCTGTTTTTTTGTTTAAAAGTGGAAAGTTGAAAGTGAAAAGTAGAAAGTGGGAAATTCACTTGTCACTTTTCCGCTTTTCACTCATCACTGAAGGGAAGGAGGAACGCGCTTGGCAATCACAAGAGAGCGCAAAGAAGAGCTGGTCGCGCAGTACAGCCAGTTGCTCTCCGGCACAGACGGCTTCATTGTCGCCGAGTATCGCGGTCTGACGGTTGCCCAGTTGGGCGAACTGCGGCGGCGGTTGAGGGAGGCTGCGGGCGTTTTCAGCGTAACCAAAAACACGCTGTTCAGCCGTGCGCTGGAACAAAGCGGCTGGCCCGTTCCGGAAGATTTGCTGGTGGGACCGACAGGCGTAGCGTTTGGCAACGGCAACCTGCCCGGCGTCGCTAAGGCGGTGCAAGGGTTCGCCAAAGACAACCCGGATTTCTTCGTCATCAAGGGCGGCGTGATGGCGGGCAGCATCTTCAAGGCGTCGGATGTCGAGACGCTTGCCAGCCTGCCGACGATGGACGAACTCCGCGCTCAACTGGCGGGCTTGGTCGTGCAGCCTGCGGCGCAGTTGGCGGGTCTGTTGGATGCGGCGACTTCGCAGGTGGTCAACGTGCTGCAAGCCTATTTGCAGGAAAAAGGCGAAGCGGCGTAAGGAAGAAAAGTGGAAAGTGAAAAGATAAAAGTGATGAGGGACGAGAAAAGCTGATACTTATCCTCATCACTCATCACTTTCAACTCTCAATCTATCGAAATCACGAGACGAATTACGAAAGGACTGATCATGGCTGATCTTGAAAAACTGGTCGAAGACCTTAGTGCGCTCACCATTCTCGAAGCCAGCGAACTGAAGAAGATGCTGGAAGAGAAGTGGGGCGTGACTGCTGCCAGCGGCGGCGGCATGATGATGATGGCTCCCGGTGCAGCGGCGGGCGCGGCTCCGGCTGCGGCGGCTGAACCTGCCGAAGAGCAGACCGAGTTCAACGTCATCCTCGCGGATGTTGGTCCCAAGAAGATCAACGTCATCAAGGCGGTGCGTCAGGTCACGAATCTGGGGCTGAAGGAAGCGAAGGATTTGGTCGAAGGCGCTCCCGCGACGGTGCTGGAAGCGGTCAGCAAGGACAAGGCGAACGAGGCGAAGCAGGTCATCGAAGCCGAAGGCGCGAAGGTCGACATCAAGTAACCTTTCCACAATCAATCACGAGAGACGGGTCAAAAGCCCGTCTCTTTTTTTACGGCTGATCCGTCGAGAAAGCCTGAAGAACGCCCCCTCTCAAATATGACGTATATCACTATCTGACTCGCGCCGCCGCCGCTACGATGGAACTGCCGCATGGTGGTATATGGAGAAGGTTGCCGTGAAATATGCCGTGGCAGCCGTCACGATTCTGGTAGTCGTTATCGGCATCAGCGCTGTCCTACGCAATCAACCGACGGGCGGAGTTGAAATTCATTTGAGTTCCGAACCCTTCCCGCTAGCAGTGGGTCAATCTACCCTGCTGGTTTCGCTGATCGACGGCGAGGGCGCTCCTGTCGAAGGTGCCACCGTCGAAGTGAACGCACGCATGGCACACGAGGGGATGCTGCCGGTGGCAGGGCAAGCCATCGAAAGCAATGGACAATATCGGGCGTTCGTCACGTTGCCCATGATGGGCGAGTGGATTGTGGACGTTATCGCCCGACTGCCGCAGCAGCCCGCACCCCAGCAAGAACGCTTTGAGGTCTATGTATACCCAATCGTGCCGCCCGATAGTGGAAACCAGACGCGCTACCGGAGCGTCAGCGAAATCGACAACCTGTTTGCCTCACGCCCTTCAGACGAATACTGGATCGTGATTCCGATGGGTACGCAGGCGTTGATGCGGAGCGGACAAGGCGATGATGTCATCCCGGAAGAGATACGGCTGGACTTGAGTGGAAGGCATGTGCTGGTCATTCGCAACGACGACATCGCCGATCACGTCGTCGGACCTTTCTTCGTGCGCTCCGGTGAAATCATCCGGCAGCGTTTTACCAGCCCTGCCGAATTTCAAGGGGTATGCACCATTCGTCACGGCGCGGAAGTCAGCATTATTGTGGAGAGTTAGGGGTATGAGAAGATCGTTCTACGCAGTCGCTTTCACGTTGCTGTTACTGGTTGGATGCACAGCCGCCGATGCCAGCACAGATCTGCCTTATGCGAATCAGCTTCGCGGCGCGGTGCTTGACCCGCCGAGAATGTTGGACGACTTCAGCCTGATGGCGACTACCGGAGAGCCGTTTACCTTAAGCGAGCATCGGGGCGAGATCATTCTACTGTACTTCGGTTATCGAACCTGCCCGGATTTTTGCCCGACCACCTTTGCCACGTTGAAACGCATCTATGAGGAACTTGGCGAACCGGCAGACCGCATCAAAGTTCTGTTCGTAACCGTTGATCCCGAACGCGACACGCTGGAGAACCTTGCGCTCTACACCCGCGCCTTTCATGAGGATTTTATAGGGGTGCGCGGTGAAGGTGAGGAACTGACAGACGTGATGGCGCAGTTCGGAGTCGTCGCCCAACGGCAGCAGCTTGCCGATTCGCCGCTGTCGTATCTCATCGACCATACGGCGTCGCTGTTTCTGGTTGGTCCCGACGGGCGTTTGCAGGTGCAGTATCTCTACGGCACAGACTACCGAGACATCGTTCACGATTTGCGGATCATCATGGATGCAGCTTAAGGAAGGATAGCATTTATGAAAAGGTTGCTTTTGTGTCTGTTGCTCGTCCCCACGCTTGTCTTTGCACAGCAGGATGAAGCCACATGCGATCTGGTCTATCTCTTTAACGGGTGGGCGCGTTCCACGGTTGAAGGTGCACCCAACGGCGCGGCGTTCGGGATTCTGGTTAATCTGGGCGACGAGGCGGACACGCTGTTGAGCGTCAGCACCGACGCTGCGGAAGCCGTCGAACTGCACGAGATGGTGATGGGCGAGAACGACGTGATGCAGATGCGTCCGGTTGAGGGCGGCTTTGTCATCGAACCCAGCAGCTATCTCGAACTGCGCCCCGGCGGTTTCCACATTATGCTGATCAATCTCTACGAGCCGCTTGAGGCAGGGGAGATGCTCGATTTGACTCTCAATTTTGAACAGGCGGGCGAAGTGGAGGTGTCTTTGCCCATTCGTGACATCGACGCGATGGAAGCAAGCACGTCCGACGATGTGGACATGCAAACCTGGGAAGAGGCATGTGCAACCGTACATGTCGTCGGTGCGTGGGCGCGTCCGGCGGCGGCAGGGATGCCCAACAGCGCGGCTTACGGGCTGCTATTGAACCTGACCGATACCGAGGAAACGCTGATAAGCGCCAGCAGTGATGTCGCGGAAGCCGTCGAACTGCATGAAGTCGTGATGGGCGAAAACGACGTGATGCGGATGCGCCCGCTTGAAGATGGTATCGCTATACCTGCCGGAAGCGCGACCCTGCTTGAACCCGGCGGGCTGCATATCATGTTGATCAATCTGAATACCGAACTACAGGCGGATGATACCATCGAACTGACGCTGACCTTTGCCGAAGCGGGTGAACTGACGCTGACCGTACCCATTCGAGAGCTAGAGGAAGGCGATATGTAGTGGCAAACGACAGTCAAAACCAGTAGACTGTGGCGGTTTAATGCTGTTTTCCAATTAAAGACGGAGATCGTAGGGACACGCAACTGCGTGTCCGTCAATCCGACGGCGGACACGCCACCGTCGTGTCCCTACAATATATCTGCCTTATTTTGTTAAACAGCACCAATCGCATTACCTAGAAGATCGCACACATGAGTTCAAACCGTCTCAATTTTGGGCGCGTGATGCCGGTTTTCGCGCTCACGTTTGTCGATATACTCGGCTTAACTATCATTCTCCCGCTGCTGCATCTGTATGCCGCAGCGTATGGCGCAACGCCGCTGCAAATCGGGCTGGTCGCGGCGGCGTTCCCGCTGTCGCAGTTGATCGGCGTGCCGGTGATGGGGGCGTTGTCTGACCGTTACGGACGCAAGCCGCTGCTGCTGATCAGCCAGATTTCCACGTGTCTCAGCTTCTTGATGCTTGCCGCCGCCAATTCGCTGGAGTTGGTGATTCTCTCGCGGGTGATAGACGGCATCTTCGGCGCGAACATCGCTACCGCCCAAGCCGCCATCACCGACCTGACCGACGAAAAGACACGGGCGCAGGGCTTGGGGCTGATCGGCGCGGCGTTCGGGTTAGGCTTCATTCTGGGTCCCGCGATCTCGTTGTTCGCGTTGGAATTCTCGGATAGTCTGGCGCTGCCCGCGCTGATCGCCGCCGCGTATTCATTCGTCTCCATCTTTTTGACCCTGTTCGGCTTTCGGGAAACGCTGCCGCCGGAGAAGCGTCGCAGCAATAGTGCGGGGTGGTCATCTATCGCTTTCACGTCGCTGCGCACGGTGCGTCATTCGCAGTTGCAGCCGCTTCTGCTGTTGATGTTCGCGCAGCAGGTGGTGTTCTTCGCCTTTGAAAGCCTGCTCGGTCTGTTCACCCTCAGCCGTCTGGGATTGTTGGGGCAGGGAAACGCGCTGGTGTTCATCTACGTGGGGGTGATTCTGGTTTACGCGCAGGCGCGGTTGATCGGGCGCTGGAGTCGTAAGTATGGGGAGCGCAAGCTGGTGTTCATCGCGCTTGGGGCGCTTGCCAGTGGCTTGCTGCTGCTGGCGGTCACGCCCGATCAGCCGCATCCGCTTTACGTCCAACGGCGGGTCGCCTTTGAACTGCGCAGTCTCACCCCATCTTCGACAGAGGCGATCATCGGCGACATCCCGATCACACTGCCGGAGGACAGCCAGCGCGGTTTCGGCGGCATCCTCTGGTTTGCGCTGGCGATTATCCCGCTGGCGGTTGGCGCAGGGCTGATCCGTCCGGCGCTGAACAGCCTGATGATTCAACGATCCCAACCGGGCGAATCAGGGGCGGTGCTTGGGGTCAGCGCATCGCTGGTGAGCCTCGCCAATGCCGTCGCCCCGCTGCTCGGCGGTTTGATTTTCCAACTGCACGGGGAAGCCGCGCCATTTCTGATCGGGGGTGTGGTGATGGCGGCGCTGCTGGTGATGAGCATGGTTGTGATTCGTCCGCAGGTTGCGATGGTTCAAAGTTAGGGCGTATCACCCCTACATCAAGATAAAGTTTGTGTGCCACGCTTTCCGTCGCCACAGGTTAAAACCGTGTGGCTACCAGAGGAAAAGTCCGCTAAAGGGACTGGT
>DATGQJ010000182.1:0-4365 GCA_035304265.1 Oceanobacillus sp. | reverse complement strand
TCCCATCCAAGCTTATGTTCCACGATCTCGCGGACTTCCGCGCCTTTGGTCTTCCATTCGTCTGGCGTCCAATAGGCGAAGGGGGGCAGCAGTAAGCCGCAGCGACGTATGAAAGCGTCGGCTTCGCGCATGATGGCATTAATTTCGGAGCGTTTCATCATTTTCTCCAAACAAAACGTTTTTTAACTTCTTCTTGTAAAACAAGGGATTTTCCTCGGACAGGATGTATCGTGTCCCTACAATTTGCTCGTAATGTTAGCCGCACCACGTCATGGTAGTTTCGGCAAGGACGTTGGCACAGGTAAACACGTCGTCAAGGTTGACGTACTCGACAGCAGCATGTGCTCCTTCGCCGCCGGGCCCAAAGATGACGGTAGGAATGCCTGACCGTCCCAGAATCGCCGAATCCAGCCATGCCCACATGCCATAGTATTGCGGCTCTCTGCCCGTGACCTGAACCACTGTGTTGTGAAGCGCCTGAACAATCGGCGCATCACGCTCGACTTCCAACCCCGGACGGTAGAAATCAAGCGTCACATCTGCTTGAAACTGGGGATCATTCGCGCCTATGTCGCGCAGTGTTGCTTTCCAGAGTTCCAACACCTGATCGCCCGTTTCATCCGGCAGCAAACGATGTTCAATTCTCAACTGGCAAGAATCAGGATATGTGCTCAAGCCAAGTCCGCCACTGATAAGGCTGGCATGTACAGACGGACGCCCCAGCAGCGGATGTTGTCGCTGCGGCAGTACATCACGCTCCATCGTTTCCAGCGCAGAAAGCACACGTCCCATATGGGTAATCGCGTCAGTTCCATCGGTGTACAGGCTGCCATGCGCTGCAAAACCCTGCGTGGTGATGGTCAACCACGCGAAGCCTTTATGGGCAACACAAATCTGGCAGGAAGTTGGCTCAGTCAGGATGGCGGCATCGGCACGAACCTCTTTCACCAGCGCATCGGTGCCGATGCTAGCGTATTCTTCGTCAGTCACAAATCCAAGCCAGAGATCGCCTTCGGGGACGAAACCCCCGGAACGCAGCGCCGCAACTGCGCCCAAAATCGACGCCAAACCGCCTTTCATATCAAACGAGCCACGCCCGTAAAGACGCCCATTTTCGATTCGTGCATCGAAGGGATCACCCTGCATGTTTTCAATGCCGACGGTATCGGTATGTCCGGTCAGCAGCAGGCTTTTGCCACTGCCGGAACCGCGCCATCGTGCAATCACGTTGGGGCGATCAGTCGCCGTTTCCTGCAAACGGACTTCCAAGTCAAGCGATTCGCAGGTCGAAGCAAGCCACCGCGCGATTTCACCTTCGCCTGCGCTGCCCGGAACCAGACCGGGATTTATCGAATTGATTCGCACCATGTCTTGCAAGTAGCGAGTCGTGAGGTCAGTGTCAATGTGGATCATCGGCGGCGCTTTCGAGGCTGTGAAAGGACATAATCAATGCTGAGTTGAAGCCACTCGCTCAATCGGGCTTCGTCCTCAAGGATGTACGGCGGCAGGATGAGATACTGGCGTGTCCACACAAGATGATGGGCGTCAGGAGCTTGTTGCAGGAGTTCACTCTGCGTCTCTGGCGGAAACTTCAGGGCAACACCTTCTGACCCAAGGATGGCAAAAATGCGTTCACGCACGTAACCACCCATACCGCCGAACATATGGCGGAAATACAGTTCTACCTCTGGCGGCGGATAGGGCATTGCGCGTTCGATCAGGTCACGGTGAAGGAGGAGTTGTTCTCTGGGAGCCATCGGCAGTCAGACACGCACCCATGTGCGTCGTTCGGGTACACGGCGAATGGTATATCCCCGCGCACGAATGGCAGTTGCCTGAAGCAGAATGCCCGCCAGCGCGAAGATCACTACCCATTCTACCCCTAAACCCAGCCCTCGCGCGATCATCTGCCCGCCGATCATCGACGAGACGACGAGCAGCAGTTCAAAAGAGAACATCAGCATACCCTCTCAAGCCTCGTGCATTTTTATCGTAATTAAGATTGCTTAAGAGAGGATGAGACACCCTAACCAAGCGACTTCTTGAGCACCGCGAGTTCGGGTCCAAGTTCGAAATGAAGCGCTTTACCGAGGGCGCGGGTCGCGGCGTTATTCTGTTCCGTCCACATGATGAAATGCTTCACGCCTCGCCGCGCGTGGAAACGCATCTGCTCGGCAACGAGCCGTTTGGCGAGACCGCGCTTTTGATGCGATTTGTTGACCTCGATCCATTCAATCGTTGCCCATTCCTCGAAGCCGTCGCAACCCTCGAATTGGTCGGGAATGCCCCAGACCTGACACTCGCCCACTTGCGTCTCGCCTTCATAGGCGGTGAGTGTCCATTCGAGCGCGGGTTTGTCCATATCCCAGTAGAATTTCTTGAAGTCGTGAGCAGGGGAAGGCGGAATCTTCACATATGCATCGGTGCTGCCATGCAGCAGCACCCACGTCTCGGTCTGCTGGTAGCCCGCGTCGCGCAATCCAGAGATGAGGTGCGTCCACTGTGTCGGGATGCCAAACCAGCCAACGCCGAAGGAAAAGCGGTTGAAGCCCACTGTTCCCAACCCGTTGTTGAGCGCCTGTTTTTCGATCAGGTGCAGCAGGGTTCGCACGGCGATGGGGTTGTCAGGACGGGCGACAATCCAACAGATGGAGCAGACGTTTGTGGTTTCGGTGGGCAACAGCCACTGCGCCGCCGCTACGATTTCGCGGCGTTCGAGCACGCAGACGGTGGGCGAGGCGAACGAGTCCTGATCTTCGGGGAAGTGCATTCCCCAGAGTGAATCGGCTTGTGCGATGGTGAGCGCGACCTGCGTTTCGCTCAACGTCCAGCAGGGCGGGATGGCGGCAATCTGCTCGTTAACGAGGCGAGTGAGATCAGGCAGTAGCTCGGCGCGGAATTCGACTATTTGCATTATGACGTGACCTATGAAAAGCAGTGAGAATAATGTAACCGCAAAGAGGGGAAGTGCGCAAAGAAAAAGTAATGGAACTCTTAAATCGCAATCAACAGGACAGCTAGAATTGAACCGCAAAGGACGAAATATTACAAGGCATCGGTGTTAAGGGGAGAAGCAGTGTGATGGGAATTGCCAACCAGTGACGGCGTAACTCGCTCTGAGTCGGTGTCATTTCAGATGGATTCTTAATCGAGCCACTTTTTCCTTATAGACTCTGAGGTTTTCATATACTGAGGCAATTTTAACAGCGGCTGCACTCCGTCAATGTGCAGCCGCCGATGATAAGTGGTTTATACCCTGCCCCACTCAAACGGGGCGGGTGGATTTATGCCGCTTTCTTCTGCTCCGCCTGTTTTGGCGCACTGCGGCGGCGATAGAGGAAGATCACCAACGCGAGCACGAAGCCGATGATGCTGGTTGCCTGTGACGAGTTGATGGTCGTGCCGGGAATATACGCCACTTCCACGCGCAGGAACTCCAACAGGAAGCGAATGAAGGAATACTGCATCACGTAGAGGAGCATGAAATCTCCGGCACGGAAATCGTTACGGCGGCGCAGGTACAGATTCAGCAGGATGATAAAAGCAAGGAAATTCCAGATCGATTCATATAGGAATAGAGGGTGGAAGCGGGTGGTCGCCGTCGGGTAGTCAATCGGGCTGGTGTATGGCTCAACGCGCTTCGAGGCGTCGATGGTGATGCCCCATGGAAGATTCGTGACTGCGCCATACAATTCCTGATTGACGAAATTCGCCCAGCGTCCAATCGCCTGCCCCAGTGGAACGCAGACGCCCGCGATGTCCAGCCACGAGGCAATCGACAGCCCGTCGTCGGGGAAGGGTTTTTCTTCACCCGTGAAGAAACGACGAACGCCCGGAATGAAGGATAAAACGACGATAACACCTAACGCGATGGCAATGATCAGGATCAACTGCTGCTCGTTGACCGTGTAGAGCGCGACCAAGCCCGCGATGATAAGGATGACGAGTACACGCCAGATGCGATTGAACAGGCGGGCAACACGGTTATGCCATGGTCCCAGATATAAGTACGCACCGATCAAGCCGCCGAGCACCGCACCGAAAATGCTCAAGCCACCGCTCCATATCGCCAGCGGTCCATTTTCCAGATTGCCGATGTTCTGCATGAACCACGCGAAGTCCATGCCCTGTGCCACCGTCGCAGCAGGAGGGAACACGACGTACCACAGCCGCGCCAGCACAATCGCGGGAATGATCGCCCACGTCAGCGCTCCCCATACGTGGTCGGGGTCTTTGCCGGTTCGTTTGGCGAGACGTGCAGCAACAGTTGCGGCGACCAGCATCGCCAGAACGATGATGATGCCGTAGTAGCGAACCTGCAAACGGTTCGCAATCTCAATGTATTCTGCGTGAAACTCCATAATT